>NZ_JBSGFQ010000019.1:0-83291 GCF_053603495.1 Nonomuraea sp. NPDC004186
CCTGCCGCCGTGGCGGCAGGGCACGCCGGAAGGAGTCAGTTGGTCTTCGGCTTGTTCATCGCCAGGATCGTGAGGTCGTCGCGGATCTCACGGATCTCGGTGCCGACCACGGGGGTCTCCCGGATGTCGAGCGATTCCACATCGGCGAACAAGTCGGCCAGATCCCGTTCGAGCAGCTCAATCGCATTCATTTGGCTCCCCTTTCTTGGCTAACCCGTGGCGGACGCCGCGGGTCGTCTGTAAGCGGACGAGGCGTAACTCCCTTCATGGCCGGCAAGCGCGGAGCCGTCGGGCAGAACGACGGCTCCGAGAGCGTCGTGCGCCCTGTCCAGCCAGTGGAGGAAGGCCAGCCCGTCCTCGCCGAGTTCGGTCCGGGCGCCATCGCCGTGCAGGCCTCGCCTGAACTCACGCGCCCGCGCCCATGCGACCGCGGTTCTGTGCAGAATCTCCGGGTCCGGTTCGGCATAAGAGCGACGGCGGGTCAGCAACGCCAGGTAGAGCAGAGTTTGGTGCACGTACACGTGGTAGGCGCTGATGGCGCGATCGGCGCTGAACTGGCGGACCCTCAGTTCGTCCCCGCTCCAGGGAATGGGAATGGTGTGACTCTCCGCGTCCACGTAGCCTGGCCGGAAGATCGTGCGGGCAAGCCCGATGTCGAAGAGCTTCTGGTGGAGCGATTCATGCAGGATCGACTCGGCTGCATCGTAGACATTCCGCAGCGCGGACACATTGACGAAAATCAGCTTGGGCGTCTGGGCGAAGTGCCCGCTGATGATCGCTCCGGTGATCGGCACGAGACCGTAGGCGCATCGCAGGACGTCGGGAGCGACCACGGGCAGAGCTTCGGCGAGCAGGTCCATCGCGTGGTCAGCGGCCCGCTCCAGGTCGTCTCCGACCTCAACGGCTGCCACCAGAAGGTTTTCGCCGTCCGCGACGGTTTGCGCGTTCCAGCGGGACAGGACCTCCTCGCCGGCGCACGTGCCCCGCATGGCGCGGCATACGCGAGGACGGAAATGCCTGGACCGCGACTCGTCGGCGGTGAGCTGCCCGTCGCTGCCGCTTGCGATGGTCAGGAAATCGTTGATGGCCGCGTGAGCGGCTTCCGTCCGCCCGGCTTGGAATTCGCGGAGCGCGATATCCAGAGCACCCCGGCGCAGGGCCTCAAGCTGAGGGGCCGCACAGGCGTTGAGCGCCTCCCGATCGAGCTGCATCACATCGGCGCACAGTCTGCCGAGCCCTCGGTAATAAACGTCGGCCGTCTGGTCGGCGTTGTCGCCATCGCCGAACATTCCTGTGCCCAGGCGGCTCTCCACCTCCGAAACCGTTGTCTCCGCCTCGACGGTCGATTGATGCACTGGGGTCGACGACACGGTATTACCCTTCCAGGGAAATCAGATCGTGGGCCGCGAGTTGGCGTAGTTGCTCGTTCACCAGGGCAATGCACTGATCGATGTTTACTGCGGGCATGATGTGAGAAACGCGCTGCGCTGTCGCCGCTGCGGTCCGACCGTCGCAGATCTCCAGCAAATAGAGCTTGAATCTGTCGACGATCAATGTCGCGACGGGTTTGCGAACGAATATGAAGGCGCCCGTCAGATCGGCGAAGCGTTCCAACTCCCAGCCCATGGTCCGGCGAATAACAGAATCGGCCATGTGATTCCCGAAGGTCGCGGTTCGTCTCCGACTACTGACCATAGCAATGTCGTCGATTGGCTGACAAGAGGATTTTCTGTTATCCACTCGGGCTTGTGAGTGGTCCATGCCGGGTTTGGATTGGACGCTCCTATTTTCATGGGATCATAAATATTGTGCGATATTGCTTATGGTTTGACCCGGATCTTTGTGATCAGGTCAGGCCTGAATCGGTCTTGATGTGCGGAGGGGGCTCGCTGTCCGCGTCATCAGGACGCCGGTCCGTGCGCCGCGAGCCAACGCGACAGCCGAGCGTTGGGTCGGCGCCGATCGGCTGCTGATCTATGGTGCAAGCCGGCTTCGCCTAGTTCCACAGGCATACGGGCGGCATGACACCCCAGGCCCGCCGCGTCGTCGTGAACCAGGCGACCCCGTCACGCGCCAGGCGGTCGCGCACCCGCGCCCACCCCGGCGGACCCGCGCCCTCCTCGCCCTACCGCGTGTCGTGCTCCGCCACCGGATCAGCGATGCCGACCGACCCGAGTGATGAGTTGTCGCGCTCGTACCCGTCACACCTACGACGGGACACGACGAGGCGGAAGGATGACGTGATGAGTGCGGACACGCGGCTGGAGGAGCTGGGCGTGAGCGGGCTGGGCGTGAGCGGGCTGGGCGTGAGCGGGCTGGGTGTGAGCGGTCTGGGCGAGGTCGACGAGCCGGCGTTCTCGGGGCTGGCGGAGCGGCACCGGCGGGAGCTGCACGTGCACTGCTACCGGATGCTCGGGTCGTTCGAGGACGCCGAGGACACCGTGCAGGAGACGTTCCTCCGTGCCTGGCGGCGGCGGGAGACCTTCGAGGGGCGGTCGACGTTCCGGGCCTGGCTGTACCGGATCGCCACCAACGCCTGCCTGGACCTGCTCGCCAAGTGCCGCCCGGAGCCTGCGACCGGCGGCGAGGTGCCGTGGCTGCAGCCCTACCCGGACCGGCTGCTCGACGAGTTGCCCGCGGGCGACGCGGACGAGCCGGAGGCCGTCGCCGTCGCGCGGGAGACGATCGAGCTGGCGTACCTGGTCGCAGTCCAGCACCTCGCGCCGCGCCCGCGGGCCGTGCTGATCCTGCGGGACGTGCTCGGCTGGCCGGCGAAGGACGTCGCGGAGCTCCTCGGGGACTCCGTCAACTCCGTGAACAGCGCGCTTCAGCGGGCCCGCGCCGGCATGCGGGAGCACCTGCCCGCCGAGCGGCAGGACTGGACCGGCGGCGAGGAGGACGCCGGGACGCGCGAGCTGGTGCGCCGTTATACCGACGCCAGCGTGGCCACGGACATCGACGGGCTCGCCGCACTGCTGCGTGACGACGTCCGCTGCTCGATGCCACCCACGCCGGGCCTGTACGTCGGCCGCGACGCGGTGGTGAACGACTGGGTCGAGAGCGGCTTCGAGGACATGAAGCACCTGCGCGCCGTCCTCACCTCCGTGAACCGGCAGCCCGCCGTCGCCTTCTACCTCTGGCGGAAGCGGGAGGGCGCGTACCTGCCGCTGACGATCGACGTCCTGCGCGTCACCGGCGGGGCGATCACCGAGATCGTCACGTTCCACGACGACCGGTTCCCGCGGCTCGGGCTGCCGGAGCGCCTGCCGGCGGACGGCACGGAGTAGTCCCGGTGCGGACGCTCGCGCTGCGCGGTGGCGCGCGTGTCGCGGTGGTCGCGGAGGAGTGGTACGACGCGTTCGGCGTCGTCACCCGCGGTCGGGTGCAGCTGGAGCTGCGCGACGGCGAGCCCGGGCCGGTCCTCGGACGCGGCGCCGGGTTCTGGCTCCGCGGCACCGGCGTCCGCGCCCTGCGGAACCCCGGCCGTCGCACGGCGAGGGTGCGCATCGTCATCCCCGGGGTCAGGACCGTCACGCCAGTTACCGAATGATGGAGGAACGACATGAACAGCATGAATGACACCGGGGACGTCGCAGGCCCGGCATCGGGCCAGACCAGCCACACCCACCGACTCCGCGGGCTCGCCGGCACCGGCTTCGTTGCCGCGCTCGCAGCGATGGTGGCCACCACCCTCGCCGCCGCGCTCGCCCAGGCCGTTGGCGTCGACTTCGAGATCCCCGATGGTGGCGAGACGATCCCGTTGGCCGGGTTCGCCGTGGTGACCGGCTTCTTCTCGGTCGCGGGCATCGTCATTGCCGTCGCTCTGCTTCGCTGGAGCGCTCGCCCCGCCGAGCGGTTCGTGTGGACGGCGGTGTCGCTGACCGCGATCTCGTTGGTCCCGCCCTTCCTCTCCGGGGCGAACACCGCCACCATCACCGCCCTCCTCGGGCTACACCTCGTCCCTGCGACGGTGATGATCCCCATCCTGGCGCGCAGCCTCCGCACCCGGACCGATTGACGATCCCGCAACGGGACAACGCGCGGCGCGAGCGCCTTGGCGGACGTGGGACGACAAGAAGAGGAGGTATCACCTCCGGTGGCTGCAGCCGGGGCAGAGCTCCAAGACGTACTTCAAGGACGTGGACGCGTTCATGATCGACCATCACTGCGCCGTCAAATGGGGGACCCCCGGGGGGGTTGACACGACGCGCACCGGTGCCCAGGAGCTCACGGTTTGGCTGTTCCGTTGAGGGCCTTGCGGAGCAGGGTGGCCAGTTGGTCCTGTTCGCGGGAGCTCAGATTGGCGGTGGCGGACCGGGCGAACTCGAAGGACTCCTCGAAGGCGGCGTAGAGGGCGGTTCCGTCGGGGGTTCGGACGATCTGCCGGGAGCGGCGGTCGTCGGGGTGGGGGTGCCGGCGGACGAGATCGCGCGCCTCGAGCCTGCTGATGATCTGGGTGATGTTGGATGCGTCGCAGCCGAGTTCGTCGGCCAGTTCCCGCATTCCGATCTGCCGGGTGAGCCGCCCGAGCACACAGGCCTGCGCCACGCTCAGGCCGTGCTCCAGGGCGGCGGTTTCGTAGGCGCGGTCGTAGGCATCGACGAAGTCGAACATCGCCCGTTCGGCATCGGTCGAGGCGGTGACGGGCCCCGTGGGTACGGCCATAGGGCCACTCTACCAAGAACTTGATGCAATCAAGTATGTATGTCAGGGTGGATGCTTGAGTGAATCAAGTATCTACGGGAAGGCATTCCGATGACGGTCACCAGCAGGGGACGGGCCCGGGCGTGGCACCTGACACGACGGCCGCAAGCGCAGGCGTCAGCAGACGACTTCGCGCTGGTCGAAGCCCGGATTCCCGAATTGGGGCCCGGACAGGTCCTGGTACGCAACACACACCTGTCGGTGGACCCGTACATGCGTGGCCGGATGGACGACCGCCCGTCCTACATCCCTCCGTTCCCGCTGAACGCGCCGCTGGAGGGGGGAGCGGTCGGCGTGGTCGTCGAGTCCCGCGCGGACGGCGTCAAGCCGGGCCAGGTGGTCGAGCACTTCCTGGGGCTGCGCGAGGCCACCGTGATCGATGCGGCCGGGGTCGTCCCGATCGACACCGGCGACCTGCCCGCCGAAACCTATCTCGGCGTGCTCGGTGTGACGGGCCTGACCGCATGGCTGGGCATCACCCAGGTGGCGTCGGTGCGATCCGGCGACACGGTGTTCGTCACGGGAGCGGCCGGGGCGGTCGGGAGCATCGCCGGTCAGATCGCCAGGCTGCGGGGAGCCAAGCGGGTGATCGGCAGCGCGGGATCGTCCGCCAAGGTACGCCATCTGGTGGACGACCTCGGTTTCGACACCGCCTTCGACTATCACGGCGGTGCGGCCGGTGAGCACCTTGCACAGGCCGCGCCGGACGGCATCGACGTGGTCTTCGACAACGTCGGCGGTGCCCAGCTGGAGGCCGCGATCGACCGGCTGCGGGTCGGCGCCCGGCTGGCCCTGTGCGGGATGGCCAGCCAGTACGACGGCCGGGAGCCGCACGGCCTGCGGAACCTGTACCAGCTGGTCACCAAACGGGCGACCGCGCGCGGCTTCCTGGTCACCGATCACCAGGACCAGATGCCCGCCTTCCGCGCCGAGGTGGGTTCCTGGGTGCGCTCGGGTGAGATCGTCCACCGGCAGACGGTGCTGGACGGCATCGAGCGGGTGCCCGAAGCCCTGCTGGGCCTGCTGCACGGCGGAGCACCCACGATCGGCAAGGCCGTCGTCCGGCTCGGGGAGCAGGCATGACCCGTGCAGTGCTGGTGACCGGAGCCCGAGGCAAGACAGGACGCGAGGTGACCGCCCGGCTACGCCGCTCCGGGATCCTCGTCCGCGCCGGGTCGTCGCAGCCCGCCAGGACGCCGGCCACCGGGACCGATCCGGTCCGGTTCGACTGGCACGACCAGGAGACCTGGCGCGAGGCGGCCACAGCCGTGGACGCGATCTACCTGATGCGCCCCGACCTTCCCGCCGCCCCCGAACTCGTCGCCGGCCTGATCGAGGTGAACCCGGACGCGCACGTCGTCCTCCTGTCCGAGCAGGGAGCCGAAACCCTCTCGCCGGACCACTGGGCGCGCCGGGTCGAGGACGCGGTGGTCACCCGGGCCGCTTCCTGGACACTGCTCCGTCCGTCCTGGTTCCACCAGGTCCTGACCGACCCTCGGTTCTACCGCGACGCCATACGGGACGACCACGTCCTGAGCCTGCCCTCGGGGGGTGCCCCGATCGCGTGGGTGGACGCACGCGACATCGCGGACATCGCCGTGGCCGTCCTCGGCGCGCCGGAGGAGCATCACGACCAGGCGTACACGATCACCGGTCCGGAGCCGGTGCCGGTCGCGTCCGTCGCGCAGGAGCTCTCCGCGCGCCTCGGCCACCGGATCCGTGTCGAGGACCCCGACCCGCAGGCGACCCTCCACGGCCTCGACCCCTGGACAGCGGACATTCTCGACGACCTCTACCGCCGCGTCCGACACGGCGGCTTCGGCGATCTCTCGGCGGCCGTGAAGCAGATCACCGGACGTGAGCCCACGTCGATACGCGAGTTCATCGACGCCCACCTCGACGAATGGAGGACAAGCCCGATGCCGGTCCCATAGCCGCGCACCGGTCGGGGCTGGCACCAAGAACTCGGCGCCTGACAACGGGCTCGTCGTGATCAGGCGGCCTCAGGGGACACGACAACGGCCCCCCTCGCGCCGCGAGACGGCGTATTCGAGGGGCCGGCGCGTCCCTGCACCGCGGGCCTGGTCAGGCGCGCCGGTCTCGCGGGGGCTGGGCCGCTGATCGCCCAAGGTCGCGGTCCGTGTTGGCTGCACCGTCTACTGGCAAGGCCGATCGCAAGCCGCCATCAGCCGGCATGAAAGCGATCCGCCATACACAAGGCGTGCCCCACTCGACCACTGGTGCGAGGAGACTCCCATGCGTCGCGCGAAATTCACCGCTCTGATCGGCGCCGCGATTCTGGCGGCAGGACTCGTTCCCCTTACGGCGACGCCCGCCAACGCCATGCCCGCCGGATGGTTCCATCTCCGGGGCACCACGAAGGACAAGACCGCTCCCTTCGCCCTTCGCGCCATGGACGTGCAATGGGCCCCCGACGGCAAGATCACTGGATTGGTCCGGTTGAACGCGAGCACGTTCGCCAAGGATTCGCAGCTATGGAAGGTGAGATTTCCCAGTACCGGAAAAATTGGCGAGGTCAAACTCGAGAACAAACTGACGGGACGATGCATCCTGTTCGGCGGCGGGCGCATGCAGGACGGCGGGGGCACCGCGGCGGGCCTGGGGCCGTGCAGTAGCAACACCGTCTGGATGGCCATCCCGATGGGCCCCAACAGGTACGCCTTCCGCTCCCGCGCCAACGCCCCGGCCCACCCGATGTGTCTGAGCAAGAGCACGACGGGAAATCCGGAGTTCCTCAGACTCAAGGACTGCAGCGACAACCGCTTCACGCCCGAGATGGTCTGGGAGACGTACATACAGGGCTGACTGCCGTATCTCTCCGGCCGTCACCGCGACGACTGCAGCAGACTGCTCCAGTACGACCAGAACCGGATCCCGATCAACGTGAGGACGGCCAGGTACCAGACCGTAAGCGTCACCGTGTGGTATTCAGTCAGCTTGCGCCTCGGCCCGCTCGACGCGCCACTGAGGTTGTGCAAGCTGACGTACCAGAAGATCGGCATGGTCACCGCCCAGACAACCATGCAGTACGGGCAGAGCGCGCCGATGACGTAGAGGCTCTGGAAGATCAACCAGTGGATGAAAACCGCCCCGGCGGTCACGCCGGCCTGCAGCCCGAGCCAGAACCAGCGGCGTGGACGTGCACCCGCCAGGAGTGCCGCCCCTACGGTGGTGACAACGGCGAACCCGGCCATGCCCAGCAGCGGGTTGGGAAAGCCGAACAGCTCTGCCTGTGGCGTACGCATGATCGAGCCGCAGGACAGGACCGGGTTGATGCTGCAGCTGGGCACGTAGGCCGGGTTCTTCAACAGTGCGATCTTCTCGACCGTCAGCACGAACGACGCCACGAACCCGATCAAGCCGCCGACCAGCAGAAGCCGAGGCAGGAGCCGGGGGAACGGATCGGTGGCCGCCCGCGGCTCGTCGAGCTTACTTGGCGAGCGCAGCATCGATGGCCGCCTTGAACTCGTCGGATGAGCGCGGTTCGATCTTCTTCTCGTTCAGGAAGAACGTGGGGGTGCCCTGGACTCCCAGAGCCTGCCCGTCGGCTGCGTCCTTCTTCACCCGGGCCAGCGTGGCCGGGTCGTCGTAGGCCTTGTCCCAGGCTGCCATGTCCAATCCCAGACGCTGAGCAAGCTGGCGGAAGAAAGGATCGGCCGCCACCTTCTTCTCAGCCCACTGGCTCTGGGTCTCGTACATCTGCTGGTACATGGGCTCGAACTTGCCCTGCTGAGCGGCCGCCTCGACCGCGCGGGCGGCCCGTTCGGCGTTGAAGTGACTGGCGATCGGGAAGTATCGCGCCACGAAGGTGACCTTCCCGGCGTACTGCTTCCGGATCTCCTCCACGGTCGGGAAGTACGCCTTGCACGCCTCACACTCGAAATCGAGGAACTCCACGAGCGTGACCTTGCCGTCAGGGGCGGTCTGCAGCTTGTGGCTGTCCTTGCGGACGAACTGGGTCTCACCTGCCGCCGGCTCCCCGCCTGCTCGCCGGCGGCCTCCAGCCGGTTGATCAACACGAACGCGGCCACGACCATGACGAACACGCCGATCACCACGAGCGAGACCTTGAGATTGCGGCGGCGAGCGTCCTGCCGTCTACCCTCCTCCCGGACTGCCTCTACCTTGGCGCGCCGGGTCTCGGTCCGCTCTTGCTCTCGCGACACCTGCGACTCCTCCCAACCACGTCTGATCGGCCCGGGGCGGCCGAAATTCTACGCAGTGTAGAAGATGCGGGGATGCTCTCGGCATAAATCGCTTTGGGCTGCTGCTGGCTCCGCGTCAGCCGGGGCTTCGACGGTGATGGAAGCTCGATGGTCGGGCGGCGTCCGCTGCGGTCGGCTCACGACCTTATGGACGAGAGTTTCTCGCCGTACCGGTGGTATGGCGCGCAAGATGAGGTCAGACCTTCTCCTGGTGGACAAGGTCCGACGGGCAGGGGAGTGCCGCTACTTCTTCTCTTGGAGGGTGACGGCGACCTCGTTGAGCTTGCCGTCCCTCATGTACGTGATCTTGACCTGTTGGCCCGGTTTGAAACCTCTCACCTGCCCCACCACTGTTTCCCCTGCGTCAACCGTCGTGTCGCCGATCTTGGTGATCAGGTCTCCCTGCTTCAGGCCCGCCTTGTCCGCCGGGCTCCCCGCGGTGATCTGCCCGATCAGGGCGCCGGGAACGTCGCCGGTCGCGTCGGTGACGCTCACGCCGAGGAAAGCATGGGTGACCTTGCCGTTGCTGATGAGCTGCTCGGAGACCTGCTTGGCGGTGTTGACCGGGATGGCGAAGCCGACGCCGCCGCCCGCGGCGTTCGAGGCGATCGCGGTGTTGATGCCGATCAGTTCGCCGGTGGCGTTCACCAGCGCGCCGCCGGAGTTGCCGGGGTTGATGGCGGCGTCGGTCTGGATGGCGCCGCCGATCGTGGTCCCAGCGCTCTGCGGCTGCTCCTGGCCCAAGCCCGGCGGGATCTGCTGCCGCTGGTCAGGACCGGTGGTGAGGGTACGGTCGAGCGCGCTGACGATGCCCGCCGTAACCGATCCGTCCAGCCCGAGCGGGCTTCCGATGGCCAGCACCGGGTCGCCGACCTTGAGCGTGGCGCTGTCGCCGAGGGTGGCCTCGGCCAGCCCGGAGACGCCTGCGGCCCTGATGACGGCGAGGTCGGTGGCCGGGTCGGTGCCGACCACGCTGGCCTTGGCTGTCTTGCCGTCGCTGAACTTGACGGTCATCTGCCCGCCGCCCTGGCCGGCCCCTTCGACCACGTGATTGTTGGTGAGGATGAGCCCGTCCGGCGACAGCACCACGCCGGAGCCCTCGCCGCTCTGGCCCTGGATCATCACGACGGTCGGCTGCACCTTGGCCGCGACCTCGGCCACCGTGAGCTGGTCGGCGGCCGACTTGAAGACAGGACTCGGCGCGCCGGCGGTGGCCACCGGCTCGGGCCGGAACGCGTTGGCGACGACGGCGCCCACAACGCCGCCGCCGATGGCCATGGCGGCCAAGGCCAGCGCGGCGACGGCCCTTCGACCGACACCGAAACCGGGCTCATTCACGGGAGGCGGCGGCGGTGGCGGCTGCTCCATGACGATCGTGTCACGTCGGGGGAAGCCTCCGGCCACCGGCGGCGCACTGCCGAACTGACTCCACCCGCCGGTCCCCTGCTGATGGGGCTCGCTCACGTTCATCCGTCATCTCCTTGAGTCCCGATGCTCTCGAAGGGTGTCAGGAGCCGCATAAGAGGCGGTTAAGCCGATGATCCAGGTGAGACAGAGCCTCGGTAGCCGGTTACCAGCCGAGTTCGTCGCAGCCGGTGTGGTTGGCGGGTTCGACCTGGAGGGTGGCGTGGGCGACGCCATGGCGGCGCAGCAGCACGTCACGGGCCTGGTCCAGGACGGCGTGGTTGCCGTTCTGGTCGGCGGTGACGAGATGGGCGGTGGCGACGTTCATGCCGGAGGTGAGGGTCCACAGGTGCAGGTCGTGGACGTCGCGTACACCGTCGATGGCGGCCAGGTCCTGCGCGACGGCGGTGGCGTCCATGCCTTCGGGTACGTGCTGGCCGAGCACGGCGAAGACCTGGCGGCCGAGCGAGATGGCGCGTACGGCGACGAAGACGCCGATGGCCAGGGCGACGACGGTGTCCCAGAACGTCTGGCCGGTGGCGGAGACGAGCCCGCCCGCGATGATGACGCCGACGGATCCGGCCGTGTCGGCGACGACCTCCAGGTAGGCGCCCTTGACGTTGAGGCTCTCGCCGGCGCCTGCGCGCAGCAGGAGCAGGGCGATGAGGTTGACGACCAGGCCGATGGCGCCGACGACGAGCATCGGGCCGGAGGAGACTTCGGCGGGCCCACCGATCCGGCCGACGGCTTCGGCGACCACGTAGAGGGCGACCCCGAGCATCAGCACGACGGCCAGCAGGGACGCGAACACCTCGGCCCGGTACGAGCCATAGCTGCGGCGGCCTGTGGTGTCCGGCCGGGTGGCGATCCTGGTGGCGACCAGGGCCGCGCCGAGGGTGACGACGTCGGCGGCCATGTGCCCGGCGTCGGACATCAGTGCCAGCGAGCCGGAGATCAGGCCGTAGGCGAGTTCGACGACGAAGAAGGAGCCGATGAGTGCGAAGGAGACCGCCAGGCGCCAGCGGTGCCGGCTTCCCGCGTGCCCGTGTCCGTGTCCGGCGCCCATCAGGTGTTCCCGTCGCGTTCGGGGTGGATGGCTTCGGTGTGCTCGGTGTGGGCGAGAGCCAGGTCGAGCAGCATCCGTACGTGCGGGTCTTCCAGTCGGTAGTAGGCCATCCGGCCGGAACGGCGGGCGGCGACGATGCGGTGCGCGCGCAGCAGTCGCAGCGCGTGGGACACCGCGGACTCGCTCTGGCCGGTCACCGCGGCCAGGTCGCACACGCACAACTCGCCGTCCAGCAGGGCCACCAGCAGCCTCAACCGGTTCGGATCCGACAGCAGCCCGAAGATGTCCGCGGTGTCAGTGAGGTCGTCGGCGGCCGGCATCCGCTCGCAGACGGCGGACACCCTGTCTGCGTCGACCACCTTGACAGCACAGCCGTCCATCTTCAACACACGCTCATCTGAAGATTCGTTCATATAATCAAGATATGGCGTTGCCTGGATGCCGTGTCAAGAGCGTCCGCTTTGTCGGCTGATGTCGTGTAGGGCGACGTGACTACTATCGGGGGAACACGGCGGTGACGAGGCCGGCCTGGAGCGCGCTGGTGGCGCTGGCCATGACCCTTTCGCCATCATCCTGCTCTCCCATGGGGTGCCTTCCGCGGATGATCCGTACGCTCCCGCGACTGCCGTGGCCGCGGGCGAGACGGGCCACTGCGACCACTTCCCGACCTCGGAGGAGGAGTTCGCTCCACGCCTGGGCCCTTGACCGCCAGCGGGCCGGCTGGCCCCTCGATGCGACGAGCCCGTCGGACGCCATGGTGCCGGAACCTGTGGCGCCGGCGCTCACCACCGCGGCGGAGGCCGAGGCCCCGCCGTACGGGCTGCGCAGAGAACCCAGCGGTGCGCTGCTCCAGGTGTTCCGCTGCTGATCGGGGTCGCCCGAGCGCGCGGAGCGGCCCCGTCTCGTACGACGCTGCCCGTCGCTCAGGCCGTGAACGTACGACCCCAACGGCACTGAACGCGCCGCATGGCGCGCAGGAGACATCTGACATGCAGTCCTTCATCGATCACGCACGAGCTTGTTCACCGGAGCCCAGCCGGGCGAGCTGTTCGAGCTGCGCACGGCCGGCGTTTCAGTGGTCGGCGTGGTTGTCGCTGACGGTCATCTCGTCGCGTGGCTGGGCGTGGTGGGTGGGGCCGTGGGGGTCGGCGCAGTGCGGTTCGAGGGGGCGTGGGGTGCCGTTGTCGTCGAAGGTGTGGCTGTCGGGTGTGGCGTGGTCGACCTGCAGGGTGGTGTGTTCGATGCCGTGGCTGTGGCGGAGGAGTTCTTCGACGGCCAGGCGGGCGGCGTGGCAGTCGGCGCCGGGGGTGACCAGCACGTGGGCCGAGAGGGCGGCGTATCCGGAGGTGACCTCCCAGATGTGGAGGTCGTGTACTTCGACGATGGTGTCGAGGGCGGCGATCTGGCGGCCGATCTGGGCGGGGTTCATGTCGGCCGGAGCGGCTTCCATGAAGACCCGTCCGGCGTCGCGGACCAGGCCCCATCCGGCTTTGAGCATGAGGGCGGCGACGATCAGGGCGGCGATGGCGTCGGCGCGGGTCCAGTCGGTGAGCCAGACGACGAGGCCGGCCAGGGTGGTGGCGATGAAGGCGTAGAGGTCGTTGAGGATGTGCTGGAAGGCGCCTTCGACGTTGAGGCTGGAGCGGTTGGCCTTGGACAGGAGCCAGGTGGCGGCCACGTTGATGGCGATGCCGGCCAGTCCGGTGATCACTACGTAGAGGCCTTCGACCTGGGGTGGGTTGATGAGGCGGTGGATGCCTTCGTAGGTGAAGTAGGCCGCGAGCAGGAGCAGGGTGATGCCGTTGACCTGAGCGGAGATGATCTCGGCGCGTTTCAGCCCGTAGGTGAAGCCGCCGCGCGGTGGTCGGGCCGCGAGGCGCATCGCGATCAGGGCCAGCACGATCGCCATCGCGTCGGTGAGCATGTGGCCGGCATCGGAGATCAGCGCCAGTGACTGGGCGATCACGCCGATCACGACCTCGACGGCCATGAAGCCGACGATCAATGCCAGCGCGCCGCCCAGATACCGGCGATCGGCATCCGCGCTGACCCCGTGCCCATGACCGTGACCGTGACCGTGACCGTGGACGTGGTCCTGTGGCTGGTCGTGCTCGTGATGTTCAGACATCTGCGGAGCTCCTCGGGGGGTGGGTGACGTGGGCGATGGCCAGTTGCAGGAGGTTGCGTACGTGGGCGTCGGTCAGCCGGTAGTAAGCCAGCCGTCCGGCGCGGCGCGCCCGTACGATCCGATGGCCGCGCAACATCCGCAGCGCATGTGAGACCGCCGAGGTGTTGCGCCCGACGACGGCGGCCAGCAGGTGCCCCGCATCCTGCGCGATCGTCGATGAGGGCAGGACGCAGCGGATCGCCTCGAGACGTTCGGCATCAACACCTGATGGGATGTTCATATATACAGATGCTCCCTGTCGTGGCGCGCCAGGTCAAGGCCCGTGGGGAGATCGCGCCGACGGGATTTCTACTCATGAATATCTGATCAGATGTTTAAACGCACTGTAATGAGTCAACTGCATTGCGTAGAAGTTGCAGGCTGGACGGTCAGGGTCCGGCCCGTGCTGTACCAGGTTCCCGCAACCTCGTACAGCCACGCGCACAGGAAGGGCTCACACAATGAGAAGTGTCCACACCGCCACCGCCACCGCCACCGCGATGATGGCCGTGACCGCTGGATGCCTGGCGCTGACCGGGCTGCCGGCCCAGGCCGCACCCCGGCGGAACGCGCGCGTCCTCGGGCACCTCCGCTCCGGTGATCGTGCTGTCGCCGGATCCTGCGCCGGTAAGGGCGGCTGGCTGCACGTCACGACCCCGGCCGGGATCCGCGGCTGGGCATCAGGGCACCACCTGCGCAAACTGCCCACGGGCACCGGCGGCGCAGCCAGGCTGGGCACCCCCGCAGGAGCCTGCCGCTACAGCGTGACCGGGGTGCGCCGCATCAGCCACCTCAACGTCCGCTCCGGCGCCGGGCTCCGCCATCGCCCGATCGCCGCGCTGAAGGCCGGCAACCGCGCCATCGCCGGGACGTGCGCCGGCAAGCGCGGCTGGCTGCGAGTCACCACCCCCGCCGGGGTACGCGGCTGGGCCTGGAACGGCTATCTGCGCAAGAGCACCACCGTCAGCCGGCGCTCCACCAAGTAGCGCTTCAACCACCGGCACGGAGCCCGCATGCAGGGCGGCACCAAGGCCTGGACTGCGGCCCGGGGCACTGCCACGACGAGCACGACGCCGCCTCGCACCAGCCGGTGATGCCGGCCTGCCGCCTGGCGGTCACACCGTTACCCCGCTCCCGCGGCTGATCCGTGGTCCTGCCGACAGGCGTCCTTGGGCGGCGTTGCCAGGACCACTCCCGCCGCCCTGTCGAGTCATGGCTACGAGCCGACGGCGAAAGGTTTCACAGTCACCATGCATGCCGAGCACGACGAACACGACCACGGTCCTCACCTTCCGCACGGCCACGCAGCCCCCGACGGCGCCACCTCACCATCGCTTCAGGCGGTCATGTCCGGCCAGTTCGCCGTGCTGACCGCCGCCGCGGTGCACCACCAGGTCTTCACCGTGGTGCGGTTGCGCGGCGGCTACGACCTGGCCGAAGTGGATGCCTTCCTGTCCCGTGTGGAGACCACCCTCAGCCTGCTCTGGGGAGACAACGCCCAGCTGCGCGAGCGCCTGGCCGCCAACGCCGTCGCCCCGCCGGATGCGTCCGCCGGGGCGGAGGTGCTGGCCGCGGCGCACCGAAGTGCCGAGAAAACCATCACGGCCGCCCAGCGCGAAGCCCGCCAGATCATCGCCGCCGCCCACGCCGAAGCCGAGCAGAGGCAGCGCGAGGCCGCGGCGGCCGCCGACACGCTGACCCAGGCCGCCCGCCAGGCCATCGACGAACACATCGACCGGCTCACGCTGGCCGTCACCGACCAGAGCAGGCACCTGGAGCACACCCTGCAGGGCCGGCTCGACGAGCTGCGTACCGTACTGGAAGATCTCACCACGCCCAGCCACGGCGTGCACGAAGCCTCACCCGCGCGGGCGGCCATGGCACCGCCCAGCACCGCCGACAGCCTCCTCGGCCCCTGACAGACGTTCCGGGCGGAGGCCGTCCCACTCGATCTTGATGTACCGGTGCCGGCGCCCACCGCCGCCGCGGCACCGTGCGATCGCCGCAATGCCCGTACTTCGCAGGAAAGGCCGTGCCATGTTCGTGCCGCCCGGGGGACCGGCGCCCCTGCACACCCTGGCCCTGTACGACCTGGGCCCGAAAGATCCTCTGGACGCCGCCCTGCCGGCCTGGACCACGTGGGTCGCCGTCGTCCTGGTCGCGCTGTCCACGCTGGCCGGCGCCCACCTGGCCCGCCGCAACAGCGCGAAGATCAGCATCTGGCTGGCCATCGCCTCGGCTCTGATGCTCATCACCGCCCTGGTCGACCTGCTGCCCGACGCCTGGCAGGAAGCCGACGCCACCGGCGTGCCGATCTGGGTGGTGGGCCTGGCCGGGCTGTTCGGGTTCGCCGTCATCACCTTCTTCACCCGCAAAGGCTGCGGCCACAGCCACGACTCCGGCGCCGCTGCCGGCGGACGTCACGCGCCGGGCCTGCACCGCCGGGTCAAGGAAGCGGTCAGCGCCGCGGTCTACGGCGGGGTCGGCACCGCCGCCGCGCTGTCCCTGCACCGCATGATCGAGGGCGCCACCCTGGCGCTGGTCTCCTCCGCTGTCGTGGTGGCCGCCCTGGTGATCCACTCGGCCAGCGAAGGGCTGGCCCTGACCGCCCTGCTCGACCTCGCCCGCAAACCGGCGGTCCCCTGGCTGACCCTGTCCTGCCTGGCCCCGGCCGCCGGTGTCGTCCTCGCCACCGTGGCGCCCCTGCCCGCCCAGAGCGTGCCGATCCTGCTCGGCATGGTCACCGGTGTGCTGCTGCGCACCGCGGTCATCGGGCTCACCATCGCCCGCGACAGCCGACGCCTGTCCCGGCGCCACCTCGTCATCGCCGCCACCGTCGTGGCGGGCGTCGGCGGCCTGCTGATCACCACACAAACCGTGCTCGCCGGCGGGTTGCCCCAGCCGATGGTCGCCGCCCCCGTCCCTCACTCCCGTGCACCCGGCCCGCCCACCGCACCGATCCGGCAGATGACGACGACCCAGCTACGCGCCGCCATCTCCGGCGGGCAACTCAGCCTCGAACAACTGCTCGCCCGCCGCGACCCGGCCACCATCAGCGCCGATGCCGCCACCCTGCTGCGCGCCCTGCCCGAGCACAGCCCCGAGCAGATCACCCAGACACTGCGCCAGGCCAAGATCGGCACCGGGACCGCCATCGGCGACCTCACCCTGCGCCAGCGCCATCTCCTGCTCAGCGCGCTGAGCGACGAGCCGGAGTCGCAGCACCGGTGAGGTGGGCAGCACGGCAGCCCGGCCTTACGACCAGCGCCCGTCCACTTCAGCTCACACACCACGATGCGGCAGGAGAGTGATGATGCGACTCGGCACTCTGGAGCGATCGATCATGCAAGCCCTGTGGGAGCATCCCGGGGGCGTCTTCGCCAACCACCTGGCGGCCATCCTGCCCACCCGGCCGGCCAGCACGACCGTGCTGACCGTCCTGGTACGCCTGTCACACAAAGGCATGGTCGCCCGCGAGCGCATCGGCCGCGCCCACCTCTACAAGGCCACCGCCACCAAGGACGCCTTCGTCGCCGAGGCCATGCATGCCGCCCTCAACGAGGCCGGCGACCTGGAGGCGGCCGTGCAACGCTTCGTCGGCACCGTCACCCCGCAGGTGGCGGCAGCCTTGCTCGAAGCTCTCGGTGAACGCGACGGGTCCACGCCATGATCGCCTGGCTGGTTCCCCCTGGGCTCGCGCTTCTGCCGGTGGCGCTCGGTGACCGGGCCGCCCGCGCGCTGGCCGGCGCGTCCTGGACACATCGCTGTCCCCGCGCCGCACTCGTGCTCTGGCAGGCGGCCGGACTGGCGGCCGGACTGGGCGCGATCGGCCTCGGGCTGGTGGCCGCGGTCGCCCCTCTGGCCGCCGTGTTCCCCCACGGCGTGCACACCCTGGCCCGCCACCTCGTCACCGGCCACGGCCTCGACGGCCTCGGCCCACCGCAACTGCTCGCCCTGCTGCTGTCGACGGCCCTGCTGACCTGGCTGCTGGCGCACACCATCCACGCCACCACCCGCACCGCACACGAGCGGCGCCGCCAACGGCTGCTGATCGACATCGTCGCCGACCATCACCCCGACCATGACGTCTACGTCCTGCCCAGCAGCAAGAAGGTCGCCTACTGCGTGCCAGGCAGGCACCGTCGCATCGTCGTAAGCCAGGGCACCCTGGACCTGCTCACCACCAGCGAGCTGCAGGCCGTGCTGCGCCATGAGCACGCCCACGCCCGTGGCCACCACGACCTGGCGCTGCTGCCCTTCCTCGCCCTCACCCACGCCTTCCCCCGTCTGTCCGCCGCGCACACCGCCTGCCGCGCGGTGGCCGTACTCCTGGAGATGATCGCCGACGACCACGCCCGCCAAGCCCACGGCGAGCTGCCGCTGGCCCGCGCCCTTGTCCGGATGGCCAGCCACGACGACGGCCCACAACCCGCCACCTTCGCCCTGACCGACATGGGCGCCGCCGAACGCCTCCAGCGCCTGCTGACGCAGCGCGAGCACACCCCATGGGTGCCCGCCACCGCCTACGCCACGGCCATGCTGCTGCTCAGCGGTCCGCTCGCGGTGCTACTGGCCCCGCTCATCTTCATCACCACCTGACAGGGCCGCACGTCACCGTGAACACAGGCGCATACCGGCCGCTCAGCCCTTCGACCGGCGCTGGTGGCGGCGCGCCGGGTGGTGGCCGCCGCGCGGGTGTCGGATCCGGGCGGGCCGACGCCGTCGCCGGCGTCTTCCTCCGAGGCCAGAAATGGGGCGATGCCCTGCGCCGGTAGGGTGGGATCGTGCCTGTCCGGTGGGATGCGTCATGAGCGGGAGAAACGCGGTCGCCGCGGTGCTGCCGAAACTTGTGCTCGTGGCCGCCGTGCTGCTGGGCGTCGGGCTCAGCTACACCACCGGGCACTTCTGCGCGGCCTCCCATACCGCGGTCAGCGCCTGCGCCTCCGCGCCGGGTGCCGATCATCCTGGCATGAGCGCAGGCCACGCGTCGTCCGTCGGCGCCGATCACGGTCCTGTGGTGTTGTGCCTGGTTGCGCTGGCCGCGGTGGTCGTCGTGTTCGTGCTGGCCCTGTTCGGCCTCGGCCGGCCGAATGCCATCGGCGGCTCGGGCACGCATCGCCCGAGGGAACTGCCCGCGGTGCGCGGGTCGCCACTGCCGTACGCGCTCTCCCTCCGACGCGTCGCGGTTCTGCGGACATAGGAGTCCTCTGGGCCGGGCTGAGCCCGGCGTCAAGGATTCCCGTCCGTTTCGAACCGTGAGCGATTCATGACATCCATCGATCGACGGTTCTTCCTGCGTGCCGGCATGGCCGCCGTGGGAGGAGCCGTGTTGTCAGCGTGCTCGTCGAGCGAGAGCACCGCTTTTGTCCAACCTGGTGGGGCGCAGGTGCGGGCCGCCGAAGCCGCCCGGCGCCCTGGCTCCGTACGGGAGTTTCGGCTCCTCGCCCATGAGGGGCGAGCCGACCTCGGCGGGCCGACCGTGCGGACCTGGCTGTACGGCGATCGCCTGCCCGGCCAGGCGATCCGCGTCGCCAAGGGGGAGGTGGTCCGGGCCAGGCTCGTCAACCGGCTGCCGAAGGAGACGACCGTGCACTGGCACGGCCTGGCGTTGCGCAACGACGCCGACGGCGTGCCGGGCGTGACCCAACAGCCCGTTCCGTCCGGCGGCGAGCACCTCTACGAGTTCACCGCCGCCCAACCGGGGACCTACTGGTTCCATCCGCACCATGGCACGCAGCTCGACCGCGGCCTTTACGCGCCGCTGATCGTCGAGGACCCGGCCGAGCCGCTCGGCTACGACGAGGAATGGGTCGTCGTCCTGGATGACTGGATGGACGGCGTGACCGGCACCCCTGACGACGTGCTGGCGGAGCTGACCGCGATGGCGGGCATGACGACCGGTGGCGGCGGACACGACGGCCACGGCGGCATGGCCATGCCCACGCCCACGCCCGCGCCGACCGCGTCGGCGAAGTGGCCGCACATGATGATGAACGCCGAGAGCGACCTGCTCGGCGGAGACGCCGGCGACGTCTACTACCCGCATTTCCTGATCAACGGGCGGGTGGCCGCCGCTCCGGAGACGTTCGCCGCCAAGCCGGGTGTCCGGGTGCGCATCAGGTTGATCAACGCGGGTGGCGACACCGCGTTCCGGGTGGCGCTGGGCGGCCACCGGCTGACCATCACCCACGCCGACGGCTTCCCGGTGGAGCCGGTGGAGACCGACGCGCTGCTGCTCGGCATGGGCGAACGCTACGACGTGCTGGTCACCCTCAAGGACGGCGCCTTTCCCCTGGTCGCGCTGGCGGAAGGCAAGCGGGGCCTGGCCCGTGCCCTGGTTCGCACCGCGAAGAGCGCCGGAACCCCGCAGGCGGATGCCCGGCCTGACGAGCTGAACAGCCGCATCGTCGGCTATGACCAGCTGAAACCCGCGCAGGACGTACGGCTGCCGCAGCGGGCCGCAGACCGGACGATCACCCTGAACCTCACCGGAAGCATGGCCAAGTACGACTGGGCCATCAACGGCAGGAAATACGACCCGAAGGTCATCGAGCCGATCAGGTCCGGGGAGCGGGTCAGGCTGTCGTTCGTCAATCAGAGCCTGATGTGGCACCCCATGCACCTGCACGGCCACACCTTCGCCCTGGCGCGGACCGGCCTCAGGAAGGACACCGCGATCGTGCTCCCGGGCGCGACCCTCGACGTCGACTTCGACGCCGACAACCCCGGCCTGTGGATGATCCACTGCCACAACGTCTACCACGCCGAGGCCGGGATGATGAGCCTGCTCGGCTACCAGGCCTGAAAGGACACGCGCGATGATCAAGAAACTGGGACTGGCGCTTGCCCTGGCCATCGGTCTGACGGCGTGCGGTGCCGGCGAACCGGCCGCCACCCCTTCCGCCCGGCCCTCCGACGTGGGGGTCGGGCACGTTCACGGCCTGGGGGTGGACCCCGCGACCGGCAAGACCTACGTCGCGGGCCACTTCGGCCTGTTCACCCTGGAGAACGGGAAGCTGGTCAGGGTGGGGGACCGGGACGCCGACCACATGGGTTTCACGGTCGCCGGCCCGAAGACCTTCTACGCCAGCGGGCACCCCGCCGCGGATGATGTCACCGCCGGCGAGCCGCCGCACCTCGGGCTGATCCGCTCCACCGACTCCGGTCTCACCTGGGAGCAGGTGGCGCTGGCGGGCAAGGCCGACTTCCACGCCCTGCAGGTCGCGGGGAAGACGGCCTACGGGTACGACAGCCAGACCGGCCAGATCTGGCGCGGGCAGGGGGCCGACCTCAAGCCGGCCGCCCGGCTTGACCTGCTCGACCTCGCCGCCGGAGCCGACGCGCCCGATCGCCTCTACGCCACGACGCCCGATGGCGTGCAGGTCAGCGGCGACTCCGGCAGGTCCTTCGAAGCGCTGAAGGGAGCCCCGCTGCTGTCGTTCCTGGACGTGGTCGGCAAGGATCGCCTGGTCGGCGTTGACCCGGGCGGCCAGGTGCAGGTCAGCGCCGACCGAGGAGCGACCTGGCAGCCGGCCGGGCGCCTGCCCATGCAGGCCGTCGCCTTCACCGCCGTATCCGCCGAGCGTCTCCTGGCCGCCGCCATGGACGGCACGGTCTACGAGTCGATGAACGGTGGCAAGGACTTCACGACCGTTCACCAGCCCTGACGAGGGGCGACGCTGCCCCGGATGCGATGTCAGCGGGCCGGCCGGGTCTTGTGGCAGGGAGATCAGCTGAGCGACCCCGCCGCAGGCCTGGCCGACGCCGCTCAGGCGCCTCGGCGGTCGTCTCCTCATCTCGCCACAGCGCGGGGCGTGGCGGGTGAGGGTGCCGGGGGTTCCGGCAGTTGGTCATGGTCCACCAGGCCGGTGGATTCCAGGTAGGTCATGTGGCGCATGACGAAGTTCATGCCTTCTCCGGCGAACTTCCTGATCTCGGAGTTACGGGTGCCCGCCCGCACCGCGGCCAGGGTGCTGAAGACCTTGCCGTGGGCGGCGCGCAGCAGGTTCGCGTAGTCCCGGTCGAAGGCGGGGCCGCTCTCCGCCGCCAGTTGGGCCATCCAGCTCTGCTGGTCGGCATTGGGCTCGTCGGGCAGCGCGACGCCCAGCTTCCTCGCGGTCTGGCGGGTCATCAGGTCCAGCTTCGCGTGTTCGTTCATGATCTGCCTGCCGACCTCCTTGACGCGCTGCGACTTGGCGCGGGTTGCGGCGTACTCGCCTACGGGCATCTCCCACAAGCCCGCCTGCCGAACCTTGACGAGCAGATCACGGTCGGCCGCTGTGAGGGGGCCTGATGACGTCTGCGTGGCCGCGGTGGCGGCGGGATCGCTGTCCGGAGGCCGTTGTCGCCGATCTGCTCGCCGCCCGGTGCCCACGTGAGCGGCGGCTATGCTCACCCCCTTGGCTTGGCGGAAACACGAGGATGGTGATGTTCGTCGTCGTCGGCGTACCTCCACTTGACGCTTGTGGTTCCTTCGGAGGTACGCGAGCCTGACCCAACAAGTTCGACATCACGTAGAAGCTGTCATGGATGGTGCTGGCCGGCGTTGGCGCGCTACGGCTCTCCCTCGTACAGCGGCAGGACGACAACGAACCGAGCGCCGGGCCAGTGGTCGGAGACGGCCAGGGTGCCACGGTGAGCCATGGCGATCTCGCGGGACAGGGACAGGCCGAGGCCGCTGCCCTCCTTGTCCTTGGCCCGTGCGTCGTCCAGGCGGGTGAAGCGTTCGAAGATCCGCTCTCTGTCCTGCGGTGGGATGCCGTCGCCGTCGTCCGCCACGGTGACGATCACCTTGCGGTCCGCCACCTCGACCGAGAGGTCGATCCTGGTGGCGGCGTGGCGGGTGGCGTTGTCCAGGAGGTTCGTCAGCATGCGGTCGAGCTGGATCGGCGAGCCGTACACCGGGGCAGGCCTGCATGGGTTGATGACGATGGGGGCTCTGGAGCCTTCTCGGCGACGCACCTGCTCTTGGGCCACCCGGCACATGTCCACCACGCGGCGCTGCACGACCGCGTGGGCGTCCAGGCGGGCCAGCATCATGAGCTCGTCGATGATGCCGGTGAGGCGGTCGGCGGCGGCCAGCGCCTGCGTGCCCGTGGCCCGCCAGTCTGTTTCGTCCGGGTAGGCGCTGGCGACCTCCAGCTGGGTGTGCAGGGATGAAAGGGGGCTGCGCAGCTCGTGAGAGGCGTCGGCCACGAAGCGGCGCTGGGACTCGGCGGAGCGTTCGAGGCGGTCGAGCGTATGGTTCGTGGCGGCAGCCAGGTCGGCGATCTCGTCGCCGGTGTCGGGTACGGGTACGCGCCTGCTGAGGTCCTGGCCGGTGATCTCGGTCAGCTCCGCGCGGATGCGCTCGACCGGGCGCAGGGCGAGCCCGACCACCGCCCGCGTCGTCGCGCCGACGATCACCAGCGCCAGCGGCGTGCCCAGGAACACCAGCGCGTGAAGCCACGCCAGCGCCCGGTTGAGCTCGGCGAGCGAGGCCGCACCGTACACCGTGGCACGACCCTGCGGCATGTGAACAGGCCTGGCTACCACGAGGTACTCACCCCCGTCCTCTCCCTGGACGGGCGGCAGCCGACGCTCGGCGATGTGGATCTTCTCGCGCTTGTCCCCCTGGACGGTCATCACGGGCGAGGCCGCGTGCGGATCGGGGGAGGCGGCAAGCACCTTGCCGTCCTCGGAGACGACCTGCAGGAGATGCACGTGCGACGGCGTTTCCAGCTTCGCCGGAAGGCGGCTGGCTCGGGTTTGGTCGGCGACTTTGTGTACGGCCAGTTCCACCCTGGTATGCACGAGTTCGCGCAGGTAGGGCGGCACGGTGGCGAGGGTGATGGTGGACGTGACGGTGCAGACCAGCGCTGCTATCAAGATCGCGAGCGTGGTCACGCGCGCTCGGATCGAGCGCGGAAACAGTCGTGCCGCCATCCGATCCCCCGTGTCACTATCTGTGACACGTACCCGGAGAGGGGATTCGCAACAATAATGACCATTAATCTTTGCATATGCCGGATGACCGTTTGGTAGGGAAGACTCCAGGAAAAGGGCGATTCGTGCATTTGGCCATCCCGGGATCGAGATTGTGCTGACGCCCAAAGGACCTTCTCTGTTGTGTAGATAATCCTTGCTGTTGACTGAACTGCGGGCATGGTGCCCGGCGTATCTCCCATCGATCGCTTGTGGGAGGGTTCGGCATGTCAGGTCCGTCGCGAGGTGTCATCGGCACTCTGGCCGCGCTCGTTCTGGTCGCCGGGTGCGGTTCGGCGGCCCGGCCCGAGGCTGCGGCGAGCCCGACGCCCGGCCTCTATCAGGAGGCCGCCCTGAGCGCCGAGGAACTCGCCGCGAAGGTCGGGTGTAAGCCCGCCATGCGGACCAAGGCGGCCGAGTTGCGCGAGGGGGTGTGCAGGACGGCTGACGGCAACTACGTGGTCACCAGCTTCACCACGGAGCAGGGCAGGCGGGACTGGCTGGACTACGCGCAGATGTACGGCGGCTCCCGCCTCGTCGGACGCCGCTGGGTCGTCTCGGCCGCGCCCGCCGTTCTGGAGACGTTGCGCAGGACCTTGGGTGGCGAGCTGCAGACAGGCCGCAGCGCCGCTCCGTCCGGTGCTTGAGATCGGCCGCGCTCACTTCGGTGGGCGCCGGTACAGCCACGTCAGGCGGTCGAGGAGCCACTTGAGGACGGTACGGGTCTGCGGCAGGCACAGCATAATGGTCAGGGTGAAGCAGCTCGTCGACCCAGGGGCGATCCGACGGCCACGGGAACGCGGGCCTGCCGGACACCGTCTCGTTCGAGGTCATGAAGCCGGACGCGCCGTTCCCTCGTCCTTTCCGGCCTCGGCGGGAGGCGCGTCCTGGCGGCCTTCGGCGGACCTGGCGCGGCTTTCGGAGCGCACCAGGGAGACGACGCCGGCGATGAACGCTCCGCCGACCACGAGGGGAGGCGTGAGGGCGGACACGATCTCGAACAAGGGATTTCTCACTTTCAGGCGCTTGGATTCGGCGGCGGGGCCCGCGACGCCATATTGACGCCGACCAGGTTGAACAGCAGGGCGATTTCCGGTTGCGGCTCAGCCGAACATCGCGATCACGGTTACCGCCATGATCACGATCAGGGCCACGACGGCACCGATGGCGAGGGCGATCTTCACGTTGGTCGTCATCTTCGGCTCACCGTTCCTGGGAACGCCTGTTCAGCCCGGCCAGGTAGTCGTTGTAGGCGGCCAGCTCGGCCTCGCCGCGGCGGTCGGCACGGCGGTCCAGCCGTCTGGATCGGCGGTGGTCGCTGAGCGCCCACTGGGCGGCGATGGTGATGACCACGATCATGGTGGGGATCTCGCCGAACGCCCATGCCATGCCCCCGGCGACGCTCTGGTCCTGCAGCACGCTCGCTCCCCAGGGGCGGGTCAGCTGGTCGTACCAGGACGAGGCGATCGACTTGCCCATCATCATCATCGAGATGCCGAAGAACGCGTGGAAGGGCATGGTCATCATGAGCGTGCCGAGCTTGGCGATGTACGGCAGGCGGCGCGGCGCCGGGTCCACCCCGATGACCACCCAGAAGAACAGCGTGCCGGACAGCAGGAAGTGCGTGTTCATGAGGATGTGGCCGACCGGCTGGCGCATGGCGGTCTCGAACAGCGAGGTGTAGTACAGCGCGTACGAGCCGCTGACGAAGACGACCAACGCGAATGCCGGGTGCGAGACGATCTCGGCGACGCGGCTGTGCAGCGCCGAGACGATCCACTCGCGTGGGCCGCGGTCGCCGCGCCGGGCGGCCGGTCTCAGTGCTCTGAGGGCCAGCGTCACCGGGGCGCCCAGGACCAGGAAGATCGGCGCCAGCATGGCCAGGCCCATGTGCTGGATCATGTGCATGCTGAAGAGCACGGGCGCGTACGTGGCGATCCCGCTCTGCGTGAGAACGACGATGAGAACGAGCCCGACCGCCCAGGCGATCGAGCGCCCCAGGGGCCAGGAGTCGCCTCGGCAGCGCAGGCGGACGACCCCCGCAGCGTATCCGGCGGCGCCGGCGAAGGTCAGCAGGGCGAAGAAGAGGTCCAGGCGCCACAGCGAGGCCAGGCGGGCCGTGGTGAGCTCGGGCGGCATCGCGTATCCCAGCAGGTCGCGAACCAGGTCGACGGGCAGCACGGTGGGCGGCGGCGAGGTCCGCGACAGGGCCACCGCCAGCCCGACGACGGCGGCCATGACCACGACCTCGCCGGCCGCGAGCCGGATGAAGGCCCGTGGCCGGCCGGCGCTCAGGGCTGCCAGTGTGTGGCGGCGGTGTAGCCGACCGAACGCTCCGAGGATGACCAGGGTGGCCGCCTTGGCCAGGATGAGCAGCCCGTACGAAGAGGAGAACAGCTGCCCGATCTCGGTGAGGCGGGCCGCGGAGCCGGCCACGCCGCTGACCGCCACCCCTGCCAGGCACCACAGCGCCAGGCGGGAAAATCGTCCCGCGGCGAGCGCCAGATCGGCCCCGCCGCGCAGGGCGTGCACGGTGACCGCGGCCAGGCCGCCGACCCACAACGCCAGAGCCACCAGGTGCAGCCCCAGCCCGGTGATCGCCATCGAGTGGTTGGGGGAACTGGCCGAGTGGCCGGTCAGTACGGGTGGAAGCAGCGTGAGCAGCGCGACGGCGAGCAGTCCGGCGGCGCCATGCGCGCTCACCACCCCTCTGGCGTATCCCGCGACGCAGCCCGACAGGATCAGCACCAGCAGCAGCATGGTGCCCTGCGGGATGGTGGTGACGAAGCTGACGATCACTGTGCCGCTCAGCCCCGTGACGGGCACCGCCAGGAGATCCGACAGCGTGAACAGCATGGTCAGCGCGGTCATCCCGGCCCAGGAAAGGGCGGCCCACGACGCCATGCGCGCGTATCCCCGCGCCTCGGGGGACAGCAGTCCCTTGGTGGAGGGGAGCAGGACGGTCGCCATGAGGAGCAGGCCCACCGTCGTCACGGCGGACAGGTCGGCGCCGAGCCTGGCGACCGGCAGTCCCCAGCGCGTGACGGTTCCGGCGTCGGGGAGTCCGGCGATCTCGACAGTGGTGGCGGCGCCGCCCACCACCAGGCCGGCGGCCAGGGCGGCCCCGGCGACGGCCGTCGCGGCGAGGAGCAGCCGGGATATGCGCGCGGTCAAACGAGTACTCCTTGAGGCAGGATTGTTCAGCCGGAGGCCGAGGGCGCGACTCCGCGCCGCACCTGCAAACTTCTACGTCAAGTAGAACTTCTATCGCATGTCGAATACAGAGGTTGTAAGAGTTCGCTATCGCATCGAGATGTGCACGTGGTCCTGGTGGTTGGCGGTGATGCCGCCGCGGTCGGACATGCTTCTCCAGCTGGAGCCCTGCCAGATGCGCTGCTTGTAGATCACGTACTTGATGCCCAGGCGGGAGGCGTTCTTGATCGCCCATGCCGCCAGGGCATCGCCCTGGGCCGACTGGGCGGGGGAGGGCCACGTGCCGCCTCGCGTGATCATGAAGTCGCAGGCGCGTCCCTGCGGATGCTCGCCACCGTCCTGAAGCGAGCGGAAACACCCGATGCTGGGCAGCGTGAACCGGCGTTTCACCTGATCTCGCACCATCCGGGTGCGAGGGGTGATGTTGTCGGCGCCCGACGGCAGCTCCGGCACCCAGCTGCCGTCGGACCTGCGCACTCCCGGCGCGACTATGAGGCGGTCGATCCGGTCGGTGATCTGGGCGATGAGCTTGTCGGCCTTCTGTCGTTCCGCGCGCAGCCGGGTTCCGCGATCGCGCAGCTCACGCGTTCTCGCGGTGGCGGCCTCCTCGGCGCGTCGGCGAGCGTCGCGGGCGGTGGCGTACCGGCTGATGATCGCCTGCTGGTTCTGCACCTGCACCTGCAGGACCGCGGCCGCATGGAGAGCGGCGTGCGGTTCCTGGGCGCCCATCGGGACGCTCTGGCTCACCTGCGGACTCTGGTAGGCGAGCGCCACCAGTTCGGCGAGCTGCTCGCGGGTGGCGTCATAGTCGCCCTGCGCGGTCTTCAGCCGGGTCGCGGCCTCCTTCTCCGCGCGCCGGGCGGTGGCCAGGGCGGCCAGGTTGGCGTTGTAGCCGGCGGCGGCGCGGTCGAAGTCCTTCTGGAGCCGGCTCAGCTGCTTGCGTAGTTGCTCGGCGGTGGGCTTGGGCTCCGCGTGCGCCGGGAGCATGGCGAGCGTGGCGACAGTGAGGAACGAGGCGACCGTGCTATATGCGACCCTCAGCCATCCAGCCGTCACGCCTGCTCCCTCTCCAGCTTCTTCTATGCTCCGTAGAAGTATGGGGGAGTCTATGGGGCGAACCGGTGCTCAGGGGACGATTCCTTCGTACTTGAACCACCCGCGGTGACGACGCGTAGCTCTTGATGATCGGCGGACCGCGGGAGGGGACCAGGCCTGATGGGGCAGCTCGCTCAAGTCACATCCTCCACCGGCCCAAGGGGCGGTGCCGGGCGGCCGAGGAGGGTCTCCGGCCACCCGGAGGGCAGGCGCTCGACACGCCTGATCGTCCTGGTGTGCGGGGTGGTGGTCCTTCTGGCGATCGTCGCGGGGATCACGCTCTACCTGCTCCCCGGAAAAGACCCTTTGACGGTCACCGGGCCTTTCGGCGAGCAGCCGCAGGTGGCCTTCGCCGAGGGAGGGCAGCCGGGCGAGGACCTCAAGGCCGAGACCGTGATCGCGGGCAGAGGCGTGGCCGTGGCCCAGGGAGATCTGGCCGTCGTCCAGTTCGCCAGCTACGCCTGGACCGGTACCTCTCACCGGGAGCTCGACAACAGCCATGACCGCGGCAAACCGGCGGTGATGCGGATCGGAGAGCTCATCCCCGGCCTGAACAAGAGCCTTCTCGGTAAGACGGTCGGCAGCCGGGTGGTGATGTCGATTCCTCCCAAGGACGGCTACGGCGCCGGCGGTAACGCGGAGACCGGGGTGACCGGCACGGACACGCTCATCTACGTTGTCGACCTGCTCGCCACGTATCCGAAGACCGCCTCCGCGCGTGGTCGCGCGCGCCCGGCCGACCCGGCTCTTCCTCAGGTCACGGCAGGGCCGGCGGGTGGGGCTCCGGCGGTGGCGATCCCGGCGACGGATCCGCCTGCCGAACTGCGGGCGGAGGCCTTGATCGAGGGAGACGGCCCGGCGATCCGCGCCGATCAGATGCTGGTCACCCACTATCAGGGGCAGATCTGGCGCAACGGCAAGGTCTTCGACTCCTCCTGGAACAGAGGAGAGGTGGCGCCGCTGTCATCGCTGACCGGCACGATTCCCGGCATCCTCGAAGGGCTGACCGGCAAGAAGGTCGGCAGCCGGGTGCTGCTGGTCATCCCACCCAAGGACGGGTACGGCAAGAAGGGCCCGGAGGCGGCGGGGATCAAGGACGACGACACTCTGGTCTTCGTCATCGACATCCTGGGCGCGTACTGACAACCCTCGGCAGGCACCCTGCAGCGCTGCCAAACCGAACTGGGCTCGGCCGATGTCCGGCCAGCAGGTCCAAGGGCCGGCGGCACGCCATTCTCCTCGGCTGTTGAGGTCATTGACGTTCGGCGTGATGTTCGCAAGTCGTGATCGAAATGTACCGGTTGGGGGATCATGTCCGACCGTACGCTTCGACGGACGGGGAACAACGGGGAGGCATGCATGTCGTTCATGACGCGGATGGCGGCGGCGTTCAAGGGGGAGGTCAGGGCAGACGAGCTCGAGGCCTATCGCCGGGCGGGCGGGCTCGTCTACACCGAACTCGAGCGGGCCGAGGCGCTGCGCGCCCGGTTGGCCGTCGAAGGAGTGAACCTGTGGCACGGCCCGCAGGCCGCCGCCGGGCAGCTGCTGTGCACCTGGAACGCGTTCGTCCTGCAGGCCATCGGGGAGCACCTGCTCGACGCGGACTACGCCGCCGACCCGAGCACCGTCGGCTACGTGCCGCAGGTCACCGCTCTGCAGGTCGACGCCTGCTTTGCTCAGGTGGAGGGCTGGGTGTCACGGGCGCGCCAGGCCGCGGGCAACTCCCGCTACCTCGTGGAGAAAGAGGTGCTGCTCCCCGCCGACCTGCCCGAATGGGCCGAGGCCAGCCCGTGCCCGCTGCCGCACCTGCACGGCATGCTCGCCGCCTCGCGCGCCATCCGCCGCCACGCCGAGGTCGCGCTCGGCGTCTTCGAGCAGACCGTCGCCGACGCCGACAGGCACCGCTACGCACTGGAACGGCTGCGCCAGCTGGCCGCCGAGGCGGCGACGGCCGCCGACTACGCCGAAGGGCTGCTGGACGCCGACCCGGCGCCGCGCATGCACGAGGCCATCGAGCAGCGCCTGCAGCGCGCTCTGGAGATCTACTACCACCTCGGCCAGCTCATCGCGATGCCCGGACTGATCGGCGGCTACAGGGGCCCCGGCGTACGGCAGGTCGTCCCTCCCGCCAACCTGAAAGTCGCCGACGTCCGCGACTTCGACCCCTGGTGCCTGACCGACCCGCAGAAGCGGAGCTTCTGGCAGGCCGATCCGCGGGCACGCCAGGCGATCAAGGAGATGTGGGAGTACGACCCTGCCCCCGCCCTCACCCTGCGCATCCAGGCCGAGATCGACGCCGTCCGGGAGAGCGGCGCAATCACCTTCGCCATCGACGCCCAGGGGAAACCGTTCGGCTGCTACTACTGCTGCCCCTGGTCCGCGATCTATCTGGTGCGCCGTCCGGTCGTCGTCGGCGGCCGCGCACTGCGTGCGATGCAGCAGTTCACGCTGGAGGTGTCGGCCGAGGACATGCCGAAGGGCGGCCCGTTCAAGCGCGAGATCATCGTCTCCTCCTTCAGGCCGACCAACCGGATCGACTACTGCGACCCGGACGGCCTGCACGGCGACTGAACCACCGAAGAGTCCGCCTCGCGCCGCGCATCGACCGCATCAGGCTCATGCGCGCGAGTTGGGACGCCCTACACGGTGATGCACACCACGGGAGCGATCAGCACGGCCACCGGCCCGCTGAGCAGCAGACCGGCTGCCGAGTAAGCCGCCGCAGGCACCCAATGAGACTGACGGCGCTCGCCGAGCAGCCGCTGCAGCCGTTCGACGACGCCCGCGTCCGCCAGGCCGAACGAGGCCAGGCCAGGGCCGGGCCCGCAGGTCGCCATGCGGACGAGCGCGCGGGCCAGCGGCAACTCGCCGTGCGCCCGGCTGGCGTGATCGTCGGCGATCATCTCCAGCAGTACGGCCACCGTCTGCCGTGCGGTCCGGGCGCAGGCCAGCCACGGGAACGCGTGCTCCAGCGCGACAAAGGGGAGCAGCGCCAGGTCGTGGTGGCCTCGGGCGTGTGCGCGCTCGTGCTCGAGAACCGTCTGGAGCTCCTGGCCGGTCAGCGAGTCCAGGGTGCCCTGGCTGAGCACGATGCGCCGATGCCTGCCGGGCACGCAGTAGGCGACGTGTTCGGCGACCGGCAGCACGTAGACGTCGTGGGCCGGGGAATGGTCGGCCACCACGTCGACCAGCAGGCGCTGGCGGCGGCGTTCGCGGATCGTCTTGGTGGTGGTGCGTACGGTGTGGATGAGCAGCCAGCTCATCAGGCCCGCCGACCAGGTCAGGGCCAGCAGGTGCATCGGCCCGAGCCCGTCGAGGCCGTGGCCGCTGACGATCTGGCGCGCCAGCGTGTGCGCCCCGTGCGGGAAGACCGCGGCCAGCGGCGCGACCGCGGCCACCAGCCCGAGACCGACCGCGCCCAGACCGGCGGCGACTCCGATCGCCTGCCACAGCGCCAGCGCCGCGTGCGGACTGCGGTGCGTCCAGGCCGCCCCGGCCAGCCTGCGCGCGGCCTGGTCGCCCAGCGCCAGCGGCAGCAGGGCGATTCCGGCCGCGATCAGCCAGGCGATCACGGCGCGGATCCGTCCCGCTCGCCCAGCGCCTCGCGCAAGGCCCTGGCCACCTCCGGCGTCACCGTGCCGACGAAGCGCTGCACGGCCGCCGCGACGTCACCGGCCTCGTCCAGGGCGGCGCGCATGGCCTCGGCGACGAAGGCGTCCTTGTCCGCGGTCGCCTTGTAGAGGTGTGCTCGCCCGATGCGTTCGCGGGAGACCATGCCCTTGTTCGAGAGCCGCATCAGGACGGTCAGCACCGTCGTGGTGGCGGGCTGGGACGGCAGGCCGGCCGCGAGGACGTGGGCGAACATGCCGTCCGGATGCTCCCACAGAGCTTCCATGACCGATCGCTCCAGATTGCCCAGCTGCACCGTGGCCCTCCTGCCGTGTTCTACTCCAGGTAGAAGGCTACCGTCCCCATGCCGTCCGTCGACGGGCAATCAAACAAGTGCCGCGTCGCGCCGGCAGCCAGGCGTGCAGCGGTCGGCGCCGCCGGTCGGCACGCGGGATCGGTGGCGCAGGCTTCTTCGTCCTCGTGATGCTGTGCGGTCATCGATGACTCCTCTCTCGGCGTATCAGCGGCTGCACAGGGTGACCGCCCAGCTCGAATAGCTGAGGCTGCGGTCGGTGATGATGCGGTCGACGCCATAGCCGGCCAGGCGCCGCCAGGCGGTGGGGGTGTTGGGAGTCCAGGCGTAAACGTGCACCCCGGCGGCGTGGTAGCTGTCCACCCACGAGCGGGACAGCTGGTCGTATCGGACGGAGACGAAGTCGTAGTGCTCGGCCTGGGCAGGGGGCGGCGTCGTGCTGGCCAGCAGCCCCTGGGCGACCGGCAGGAAGGAGACGCGGTTCAGCGCGGTGGGCAGGAACGAGGTCAGCGCGGTCCAGTCGTAGGCGCGATAGCGGTGATAGACGGCGGTGAGAGTGCGAGCGTCGGCGTCGTCCGGGACGCTCTTCAGCTCGATCAGCACCAGGTCGACGCGGCCGCGCAGCGCGTCCAGCACTTGCGCCAAGGCAGGTGGCGCGAGGCCGTCGCCACCGCGCAACGTGCGCAGCCGCGCCATGGACGAGGTGGCCACCAGACCGCTGCCGTTCGTGGTGCGATCCAGCGTGGCGTCGTGCATGAGGACGGGTTGGTGATCCCTGGTGAAGCGTATGTCTATCTCCACCTGCCGGGCATGGGCCGCCAGCGCCTGCCGTAGCGACGTGAGGGTGTTCTCCGACCCGGAGGGGGGATAGCCGCGGTGGGCGATCACGCCGGGTGCACGGCACTGCCCCGCCGCCCGGGCGGCGTCAGCCGGGACCGCCGTAGTGACGATCTGTATGACCGCGGTGAACGTGGCCACGAGGGCACGGCACCGCCCGTGTGCCAGGGGCGGGTGCCGTGGAAGCGGTGCGTCGAGGGCGCCGTCCCCGGTCGGCGGACGCCGCCGGGGGCGGGGTGAGAGGCTCATCCGGCGTCGTTCCGGAGGCTGCCGACCACGGGTTTTGTGAGCGCGTAGCGGCACGACACGGTCGGAGGCTGGCGGGTGGGTACGGGGGTGGCGTCGGCCGGCAGGCTCGAAAGTGCCGGCCATCCGGTCGTCGCGGCCATCGCCAGTGCGGAGTTGCGGACGGTTCTCATGCGCTGCCCTTCCCGTGCACTTCTACGGAAAGTAGTTGACTCATTACGTTGAGTTTAAACATATGATTGAGTGTTCATATGTAGAAGGAAAGGCATGCGGGAAGTGTTGACGCGGAGCGCCTCGGCATGACCTGGCCATCACACGTCATTCACCGTCGTCCAAGGAGCTCAGCGCATGTCTGATCGACACAGGCACCCGGAACAAGGGGCCGGACGGAACCACGGCCATGGGCACGGCCACGGACATGCTGTCGATGCGCAGGCCGACCGGCGCTATCTGAGCGGCGCGCTCGCTCTGATCGTCGGCTTCATGGCCGTCGAGGTCGTGATCGGCGTGATCGCCCAGTCGCTGGCGCTGATCTCCGATGCCGGCCACATGCTCACCGACGCGATGGCGATCGTGCTGGCCCTGATCGCGATGCGCATCGCGGCCCGACCACCGCGCGGCGGCTTCACCTACGGGCTGAAGCGCGCCGAGATCATCTCCGCTCAGGTCAACGGCATCACCCTGCTGCTGCTCGCGGCCTACTTCAGCTTCGAGGGCATCCGCCGTCTGATCGAGCCTCCCCAGGTCGAGGGCCTGTTCGTGGTGTTCACCGGATTGGCCGGCCTCGTCGTCTGGCTCACCGACTGGACCCGCGCCGACGCCATCGCCGCCCTGATCGTCGCCGCCCTGATGCTCAAGGCAGGTTGGGGCCTGGTCCGCGACGCCGGACGGGTGTTCATGGAAGCCGCTCCGGCCGGAGTGAACCCCACCGAGGTCGGCCGCCAGATCGCCGCCCTCGACACCGTGGTCGAGGTGCACGACCTCCACATCTGGGAGGTGACATCCGGATATGCCGCCCTGTCGGCCCACGTGCTGGTCACCCCGGGGGCCGACTGCCACGCCACGCGCCTCGCGGTCGAGAGCCTGCTGCAGGACCGGCACGGCATCGAACACACCACCTTGCAGGTCGACCACGCCTCGCCCGACAGCCACGCCTTCGACGACGACGGCGCCCTACGTCGGCTCGTACAGCACTGCGCCGACCCGCACGGCCCCACCCATCACGCCCGCCGACCTGATGAGACGGCCGGTGGTGACGATGGCGCGGCCGAGCCTGCGGCGCCGGCTTCCACCTGTCATGACCCGAACGTTCGGACATGAACTCCGTACTCGGGGGACACGCCACCGCGGCCCACCACCGCCCCGCGCAGGAGCCGCGGGCTCGGCCGTGACCGGTTGGCCAGGCTTGTTCCTGCGCGGCGTGTCATTGACATTTGTCGCAATGCCGACAAACTATTCATGTGAACGGTTCTTCAGATGATGGTGTGTTGGCAATAGACGGCTGCATGGTCAAGGTGGTCGACGGTGAACGGGTGGCCGCCGTGTACGAGCGGATGCCTGCCGCCGACGACCTCACTGACACCGCGGACATCTTCGGGCTGCTGTCGGATCCGAACCGGTTGAAGCTGCTGGTGGCCCTGCTGGACGGCGAGTTGTGCGTGTGCGACCTGGCCGCGGTGACCGGCCAGAGCGAATCGGCCGTCTCCCACGCGCTTCGACTGCTGCGCGCGCACCGCATCGTCGCCGCCCGCCGTTCCGGCCGGATGGCCTACTACCGACTGGAAGACCCGCACGTACGGATGCTGCTCGACCTGGCTCTCGCCCACACCGAGCACACCGACGCCATCCACCCCGAACGCGACGGGAACGCGTGATCGGCACCGGAGGGACAACCACTCCGGATCGAACCCGCGACCTGCCGCACCAGCCGGCACCTTCCCAAGGGGACGGGGCGGGGTCGTCCGTCTGACGGCCCCGCCTTCGTCCCTGGGCGGACGGAGCGGGCGGCGGAAGCGGCCGCTACCCCGCGTAGGTCTCGAACTCGGCGACCTTCGGCGTGCCCGCCGAGCTGGTGATCCTGAAGGTGATCTTGCTCAGTGAGGTCGGCGTGAAGGTGATGGCGCCCGCGCCGCTGCCGGACTTCAGGACCGCTCCGGTGCCGGCGTTGATGAGCTGCCAGGCTCCGATGCCGCCCTCGGAGCCTGACGCCTCACGGATGACGACCCTGGAGACCGTGGTGGCGGAGCCCCACTTGATCGAGATGTCACCGGTCGAGCCGGCCGGCGACCAGAAGGTGCTCATGTTGCCGTCCCGCACGTTGCCGTAGCTGGTCCCGTCGGCCTTGCTGGAGCCGTCGGAGCCGGCTCCGAGGCTGAGGTTGGGCCCGCCGGGCGAAGGGGTGGGTGACGGCGTGGGGCTGACGGTCGGCGTCGGTGTGGCCGTCGGTGTCTGCGGCGTGCAGCTGCCGTTCGACTCCTGCAGACCCTTGTTGGCGCCGGCCGTCTGGAGGACGAGGCCCGGCACGCAGCTCGCCCCGTCGAGGCTGTAGGAGTAGGGGATGCTGACGGTGGTGTTGGATTGCGGGTCGGGTCCGGCGGGGTTGTTCTCGCTGCCCGGCGCGGACCAGGTCACGTTGTCGAAGATGTTGCCGCCGACCTGCCAGTAGCCGGCCTCGCTGGTGTAGAAGGTGCCCAAGACGTCCTTGGAGTTCTTGAAGTAGTTGTTCTCCACTTTGGCGCGGGCTCCGGCCCGGGAGTTGATACCCGACTCGTGGAGGCTCACGTAGGAGTTGTTGTAGATGTGGGCGATGCCGCCACGCAGCAGGGGTGTGCGGGAGTCGATGTTCTCGTACAGGTTGTGGTGGAAGGTGATGTAGCCGTTCGAGCGGTCGCTCTCGCTGGAGCCGATGAGCCCGCCGCGGCCGGAGTTGCGCAGGATGCTGTAGGACAGGGTCACGTACTGGGTGTCGTTCTTCATGTCGAAGAGGCCGTCGAAGCCCTCTGCCTCCCCGCCCGAGGCCTCCAGGGTGACGTGATCGACCCAGACGTTGCGGACGCTGCTCTCCATGCCGATGGCGTCACCGCCGTTGGACGTGGGCGAGCCCGACTTCTTGACGTTGCGGACGGTCACGTTGCGGATGATGATGTTGCGGGCTTCGCGGATGTGGATGCCCAGCTGGTCGAAGACGGCCCCGCTGCCGACCCCGATGATCGTGACGTTGCTGATCTGCTTGAGTTCGATCACGTCGGCGGCGGTGTTGCAGCTTCCGCCCGAGACCTTGGTGGTGTTGCCGTGGTTGATGGTCCCTGAGACCTCGATGATGATCGGGGTGCTGCTGCTGGCCCGATTGCACAGGGCCGTGTGAATCGCGGTCCCCGTGGTGGCCCTCACCGTCTGCCCGCCCGCGCCACCGGTGGTTCCGCCGTTGACGCTCGCGTAGCCGCTGGCGCCGCCGGCCGCCGCTGATGCCTGCAGCATCGGCAAGGCCACACCGGCCGCGGCCGCGATGGCCACCGCGGCCAGCACCACCTGGAGTCGCAACGCGACTGCTCGTCTCATCCTCGGTTCACCTTCTCCTTCGAACAACGGGTGCGATCTTCTCTGCGCGGTCGCCGCCGCGGCATCGGGCTTGTTGCAGGGTCAGGCCGGCCGCTGGGGTCCGGTTCCGGCCTCCGACGAGAGGGCGGAGGCCGGCAGCCGCTCACATGAACGAACACCTCCGCGTTGGGGATGACCCACACCGTAGGAAAGCGCTTTCCGAGTGTCAATGCGGCGTGAAACTTTCAAGTCGCCACCCGGTGGCGCCTCACGAAGCTCTCGGCCGGCTGCGTCTCGCTCAGGAGCGGTGGGGGTTGAAGGCGCGTAGAACCGGCACAATCCGCATCGGTCAGGACCTCGTCGACGGTGCCGGGCAGGCCACGCTCCGCCTTACGGATCCTCAACGGATCCTCAACCAGTCGCGGCCTACCTTCATCAGCGCAAGGCCCGATCGACAGCGGAAGGGGCAGCGTCATGGCTTCGGCCACCAGAAGGCTCATCGCCTCCATCGGCATCACGGGCGCTTGATCCCGCGATCGTGCCCATATTCGCGCCCGGACCTCCGTACACGCAGCGGACCGAACGTCCCGCGCCGGCAGAGCGAGAGTTCCAGGTGGTCCCTCGTCCCTCTTTTACGCAGCGGAAGGTGTTACGCGATGGAAGGTCGCCGGCCGCAGGTCACGATCACTACGACGGCCGCCGTGGTGGGCGAGCGGCGGTGGCGGGCCCGGCTGTTGTGGCTGTCCATGGTGCTCGCGCCGGTCGTGGTGTCGGTGGCCGCCAACCAAGTGCTCAACGACGGCGTGTGGAGCGGCTCCTGGCTCGCCGGCACCATCGTGGCGGCGGTGGTGGCCGGGCTGGTCGTCGAACGGGCCGGGCGCGTGCTCGCCCCCGCCTCCGGGACCGTCACCGAGACCATGCGGGAGCTCGCCCAGCTGGTCCACGAGCGGTGGAGCGACGAGGTGGTGACGCGTTCCCTCGGCGATCCGCCGATCCCGGTCTCCTGGCACATGACCCGCCGAACCAAGCTCATGGATCACCCGCATCTGATCGCCGACCGTGAGCCGGCGCTGTCGGGCCGATCGGACGACATCGCCGCGCTCGCTGTCGCCTTCCGCGCGCTGCGCCGTCACCGCCTGGTCATCACCGGAGGCCGGGGCACAGGCAAGACCACCCTGGCCATCCAATTGATGCTGGAACTGATCCGCACGCGTGCTGACAACGACCCGGTTCCGGTGCTCCTGCCCGTCGCCGACTGGGACATCGAGGCCCACCCTCGGTTTCAGGACTGGGTGGCCGAGCGCGTGCGCACCGACTACGCCGCCTTGCGCACGCCGGGTAGCCAGCAGGACGGCGCCGACATTCTGGCGGCCCGTGGCTCAATTCTGGCCATTCTCGACGGTCTCGACGAACTGCCCGAGCCCGCCCGCGCCAAGGTGATCGAGAAATTGTCCGACACGCTCATGGAACGCGATCAGGTGATCATCACGTCGCGTACCACCGAGTACGGCGACGCGGTCACCGCCGCGCGGCGCCCGCTCAAGGCCGCCGCCGTCATCGCGCCCAAGGCGCTGCTCCCCGACATCGTGGCGAACTACCTGAGCGCCGCGTTGCCCGCGCTTTCCTCGTCCTCGGCGTGGACCAAAGTCTTGCGCGCCCTCAGGGAGGGCTCCGCGCCGGCTCTGGCCGATGTCACCTCCACCGCCTTGGGCCTATGGCTGGTCCGGGCCGTCTACATCGACCAGCCGGACGCCGATCCGGCTCCGTTGGCGACCGAGTACGCCGACGACACGCGGGCCCTGCGCGCTCACCTGCTCGACAATGTCCTTGGTGCGCTGCTGAACGCACGCACCACGATCCGGCCTACGACATGGGATCCGGCCGGCATCACCGAATGGACAAAGCGGCTGGCACGCCTGCAGGCCGAATCCGGCGGTCATGACCTGGCCTGGTGGCGGCTGACCGACCAGGCACTGCCCGCCTCACGAACGCGGCGCGCACTCGCCCGTACCTGGATCGGCGGGTTGACCGGTCTGGTGTTCGCACTCCCGGCCGCGTTGACCGCCATGCTGACCTATGGGCCGGTCTTCGGCTCGGCCTTCGGCATCTTCTTCGGCCTGTCCGCGGTGCAGGCCGCCCGCACTCCCGACTTCGCTCCGCTACGCGTACGGCAACGGCTGCAGGACTTCACCCGCGGTCTGTTGTCCGACGTGCGAATGATCTTCGTCATCATGCCGGTCGGCCTCGGCCTGCCGGCGGTGGGCTACAACGCGTGGGTGCACGGCTGGAAGATGGGGCTGGCCACCCTGTTCTCAGCGCTTGGCATCGGCTGGGTGACGGTGCGGGTGTCGCGGCAGCAGGACAAGAAGCCCGCCCAGCCAGACGAGAATCGACTCCCGCCGTTCACCGCCGCCGTCACCCCGCAATCCACCTGGCGGGTCAACCGAAGCCTCGTGGGTCTGCAATTGATGAACGCACTTCTCCTGGGGGCGATCGTCGGCTTCGCAGTCGATTTCATGAACGAGGCGTCCATCGTGCCGCCTCACCCGTCCGCGGCCGTGGACATGGGGATGGGCATCATCTGCGGCATAGCATTCGGTCTGGTGACCAAACGCCAGCACATGTGGCTGATGTCCACCATCGCCCTGGTGCACCTTGGGCCATCGGGCCGGCTGCCGTTCCGCTTGATGCGCTTCCTGCACGATCTGCACCACCTGGGCGTCCTGCGGACCGTGGGGCCCTTCTACCAGTTCCGCCACGCCGAACTACAAGATCATCTAGCTGCCTCCAGCTTCACGCCGGGACGTATGCGCGGCGTCGCCCCCTGATACGCTGTCAGGCATGATCCAGAAGTTCATCCGGCTTCGTAACAGCTGAAGCGGTCTGCCCGCCGGTCGTTCAGCGGCCGGCGCCAGTTGAGGCGATCCCGCAGACAGGTGCCGTGGCACAAGCGGCGCACCACCCGGGTTTCGCCCGCAGCCGACCGCCTGCTTCATTTCAGGGCTTGTCCTGCCGTGTTCTCGCCCGGCAGCCGCACGCCCGCCTTCGGCAACCCAGGCACGTTCGCCGTGCCTTCCATCGAAACGGACTGTTCTTCATGAGATCAAACTCCAACCGCTCGTCGTCGCCTACGTTCGTGCTGGTCCACGGCTCCGGCGCCAGTTCCTTCATGTGGGCTCCCGTCCAGCGCGAGCTGGCGTTGCTCGGCCACCGCAGCTTCGCCGTCGATCTGCCGGGACATGGCCTCGACGCGCAGTACCCGCTCGCCTACCAGGCCCCCCAGGACCTCGACACGTGGGCGGTCGAACCGTCCACGCTGGCCGGGGTCACCCTGCAGCACAACGTCGACACGGTCGTCGACGTGGTCCGACGCGTGGCGGAGCACGGGCCCGTGGTGCTGGTGGCGGCCAGCCTCGGCGGCGTGACCATCTCTGGCGTGGGCAACGCGATCCCCGAGCTGGTGAACCGGCTCGTCTACATCTCCGCCTGGTCGTGCGTGCAGCGCTCCAACCCGATCGAGTACATGCAGGAGCCCGAGTTCGCCGGCAACCTGATGGGCCCGCTGGCCGCGTTCAACGTCGGCGACCCCGCTCAGCTCGGTGTCGGCCGGGCCAATTACCGCACCGCGGATGTGGAACTGCTCGACGCGCTCAAGGCCGCGACCATGGCGGACGTCAGCGACGAGCGGTTCCGGGCCTTCCTCAACATCCTGCAGCCGGACGAATCGATCGCGGTGATGACGGCCGACGCCCGCGTCCAGGCCGGCACCTGGGGCACGATCGCCCGCACCTACATCCGCCTCACCGGCGACCGATCCCTCCCGATCGCCATGCAGGACCGGCTGATCGCCGAAGCGGACGCCCTGACGCCCGGCAACCCGTACGACGTGCACACGCTGGACACGTCACACGTGGGGTTCCTGTTCAGGGCCGATGAGGTGGCCGCCATTCTGGACAAGGCCGCAATCTAGCAAGGCCTGAGCTGCCCGAGCGGCCTCAATCACGCAGCAGGGCGCACAGCTCGTCTGTCGCGTCATCGAGCGAACCGGCGCCGTCGACCACCAGGTCGGCGGACTCCGGCGGCTCGTAGGCCTGGCCGAGGCCGGTCAGGTTCGGCAGCGTGCCGGCCTTCGCCTGGGCATACAGGCCCTTCGGGTCCCGGCGCGCGCACACCTCGGCCGGGGTGTCCACCCAGACCTCGGCGAAGTCGCCCGGCTGGAACAGGCTCTTGGCCACCGCCCGATCCGTACGGAACGGCGAGACCAGCGCGACGATCACGATCAGCCCGGCGTCCAGCAGGATGCGGGTCAGCTCGGCGACCCGGCGCACGTTCTCCGCGCGATCCTCCGGGGTGAACCCGAGGTCCTTGTTCAGCCCGCTTCGGACGTTGTCGCCGTCGAGCACGTACGTGTGCAGCCCCATGGCGTGGAGCCGCCGCTCCAGCGCGTTGGCGATCGTCGACTTGCCGGCGCCCGGCAGGCCGGTCAGCCACAGCACCTTGGCCCGCTGCCCCTTCAGCCGCTGCCTGGCGTCGCGGTCGACGGTGTAGGCGTGTGGAACGACGTTGCGGCCCCGCCGCAGCGCGTGCCGGACCATGCCGGCCGCCACGGTCTCCTTGCTGACCCGGTCCACGAGCAGGAAGCTGCCCGTGTCCCGGCACGTCCGGTAGCCGTCCAGGCAGATCGGGGTGTCGGTGGTCAGTTCGACCGTGCCGATGTCGTTGAGGCCGAGCGTACGCGCGGCGAACTGCTTGCCGGACACCACGTCCATCCGGCCGCGCACGGTCGTGACCACGGCGGGCACGGTCCGCGACCCGGCCAGCAGCAGGTAGGAGCGGCCGTGCCGCACCGGCTCCTCGGCGGTCCAGACCAGCGTGGCGGAGTACGCCGAGGCCGGGGAGAGCCCGTCGCCGAGTGCGGCCGGCGTGGTCAGCAGGTCGCCGCGACGGACGTCGACGTCGCCGGCCAGCGTCACCGTCACCGGGGTGCCGGGGGAGGCCCCGTAGAGGTCGCCGCCGCCGGGGCCGAGCACCCGGTCGATCCTCGACTCCATGCCGCTGCCGGCGACCGCGACGGTGTCGCCCGGTCGGACCGGGCCGCCGACCACCGTGCCCGCGAAACCGCGGAAGTCGTCCGCCCGGATCACGTACTGGACGGGCAGCCGGTAGCCGTCGGCGCCGTCCGGTCGCGGCGGGCCGGGCGGCTCCCAGGCGGACAGCGCGCCGAGCAGCGTCGGCCCGTCGTACCAGGGGAGGTTCGGCGATGGGTCGACGACGTTGTCCCCATCGAGTGCGCTGGCCGGGATCACGCTCGCCGCCATGTCGAGGCCGTTCGCCGTCGACAGCACCTCGCTCGCGAGCTGGTCGAACACCGCCCGGTCGTAGCCCACCGCGTCGAGCTTGTTGACCACCGCGATGACGGCCCGCACGCCCATCAGCGCGCAGATCGCCAGGTGCCGATGGGTCTGCTCGCGGACCCCTTTGGTGGCGTCGACGAGTAACACGGCGACGTCCGCGGTGGAGGCCGCGACCGCCATGTTGCGGGTGTACTGCTCGTGTCCCGGCGCGTCGGCGATGATCACCCGGCGCCCGGACGGCAGGTCCAGGAAGAGGTGGGCGACGTCGATGGTGATGCCCTGCTCGTGCTCCGCCTCCAACCCGTCGGTCAGCAGCGAATAGTCGACCGCTCCGGCCGGAATCGTGGAACCGCCGCGCCTGGTCCGCCGCGCGTAGTCGAGCCGGTCCTCGGTGGCGCTGCCGGTGTTGGCGAGCAGCCGACCGATGAGAGTGGACTTGCCGTCGTCGACCGAGCCACAGGCGACCACTCGAAGCACCGAAATCATCAGAAATACCCCTCCGACTTCTTGCTCTCTATGGATGTGCCGCCCTCGCCGTCGATGAGCCGGCCGGCGCGTTCGGACCTCCGGTCGAGCCGCATCTCGTCGATGACCTCGTCGAGGTTCTCGGCCTTCGACTCGACGGCCGCGGTCAGCGGGTAGCAGCCGAGGGTGCGGAAGCGTACCTGGCGCAGCAGCGGACGTTCGCCGGGCGACAGCGGGAAGCGCTCGTCGTCCACCATGATCAGCGATCCGTTCCGCTCGACGACCGGGCGTGGTGCGCTGAAGTACAGCGGCACCACGGGGATGCCCTCCCGCCTGATGTAGCGCCAGACGTCCAGCTCCGTCCAGTTCGACAGCGGGAACACCCGCATCGACTGGCCGTCGGCCAGCTCGGTGTTCGCCCACCACCAGAACTCCGGACGCTGCGAGCGCGGCTCCCAGCGATGGCCGGGCTCGCGCAGCGAGAAGATCCTTTCCTTCGCCCGCGACCGCTCCTCGTCGCGCCGCGCGCCGCCGATCGCCGCGTCGAACCCGCTGTCGTCGAGTGCCTGGCGCAGCGCGACGGTCTTCATGATCCGCGTGTACTCGTGCGCGCCGTGGGTGAACGGCGTGACCCGCTCCGGGTTGGTGTGCACCCGCAGGTCGAGCTCCAGCCGCCTGGCCGTGTCATCCCGGAAGGCGATCATCTCGCGGAACTTCCAGCGGGTGTCGATGTGCAGCACGGGAAACGGCATCCGGCCGGGCGCGAACGCCTTGGTCGCCAGGTGCAGCAGCACCGAGGAGTCCTTGCCGATCGAATACAGCAACACCGGCCGGCGAAAGGCCCCGGCGACCTCGCGCAGCACGTGGATCGCCTCGGCTTCGAGCATGTCCAGGACGTCTTCTTCGGCCACGTATCGGCCCTCCGTCGTCGCTAACCGTTCTTCGGTGGTCCGGCCGCCGGTCGCGGTGTCGAGCGACCTCAAGGGCGGCCGGCGGATCGGTCTCCTGATCCCCGCGGCCATGCCCTTCTATAGTAACCTATAAAAGCGTTATATCGGTTATTCGAGCCAGATCGGCGGTGCGGCGATGAATACCCTGACGGTCAAAGAGCTGTCCGAGAAGACCTGGGACGACTTCGAGGCGGTGCTCGGGGCGAACGGAGGTGCCCGCGGGTGCTGGTGCATGCACTGGCGGCTGTCCATCGCGGAGTGGACGGAAGGAAAGGGCGAGGGAAACAAGCAGGCCATGAGACGTCTCGCCCGGCGCGAGCCGGTGCCCGGCGTCGTCGTCTACAAGAACGACACGCCGGTGGCATGGTGCTCGCTCGGGCCGCGTTCGTCGTTCCCGAGACTTGAGCGTTCGCCGCTGCTCGCGAACATCGACGACGAGCCCGTCTGCGCGATCACGTGCGTCTTCGTGCAGAGAAAGCATCGCGGTTCCGGGCTGCTGCCGGACATTCTCGAAGCCGTCTGCGAGTACGCGGCCTCCGCGGGTTACACGACCGCCGAGGGCTATCCGATCGAACCTCGCGACGGCAAACGCGCGGGCGCGGACACGGCGATGACCGGGATAGCCAGCGCCTTCCTCGGCGCCGGATTCTCCGAGGTGGCCCGCCCGCGTGGCGATCGGCCGATCATGCGGCGCAAGCTCCGCGCCGCCGGATGAGGCGAGAAGCGATCAGTGGTGCGTTCGGCCCTGCCGGTGGCGGCGCGCCTTCTCGCGATTGCCGCAGATGTTCATGCTGCACCAGCGGCGGCGTCCACCCCGCGAGGAATCCAGGAACAGCCAACCGCATCTCCCGCAGGCCCTGATCCGGTCGCGCGGAAGGGTGAACAGTGCCTGGACCACCAGCAAGGACAAGGCCGCGGGGATCGCTCCCGGCGCCGTCCAGTCCACGGTGAAGCGGTCGAGCGCGGCATCGATCTGCTGGACCTGCTCGGCCCGCACGCCCGTACCGGCCCGTTCGAGAAGCGCGCCGAAAGGTTCGGCCGGCACCGCCTCGCCGTGCGCGACCGCGCTGAACACGGCCCACGCCTGTTCGCGAACGGCCTGAACCTCCGGCACGAGGCCGCTCGCGGACGCCTCCGTCAAGGACGGCACCTCCTCGAACAGTCCCGCGGACGCGCACCACGTCAAGACGTCCGAGGGTGCTTTCAGCAGTTCTCCGTCCTCGGCCGGGTGTGTGCGATCGAAGACGGTGTTCGTGAGGTCCAGGACCGGGTGGCCGCCGATGAAGTGGGCGTCCTGCCAGGGTGACCGGGCCTTGGAAGCGAAAGTAACCATTATAAGTAGTATATATGGTTCTTGCTCGCAGGCCAGGGCACACCGGGAGTCCGACCTACGTGACCTCTCCCTTGAAGCGTTTCCGGAGAAGGACGGTCGCGATGACCGCCGCGACCGCGAACCCGACCGAGCACCAGAGAGACCAGCGCCAGCCCGCGAGGACGGCATCGGTTCCACCGGTGACCCTGGCGAAGTGGGCCGCCACCGACGTCACGACTCCGACGCCCACGGCCAGCCCCAGCTGCTGGGAGACGTTGATCAGAGCGCCGGCCGTGGCCCGTCGCCCCTCGTCGGCGCCGTTCGTGCCGGCGATGCTGGTCGTGATCAGCGCGAGGATGTGGCCGAAGGCGTTCACCGAGGTGCCGATCAGGACGAGAGCGAGTCCGTAACCTTCCGGCAGGCCCACCATGATCAGGATGCCGAACGTCTCGATGACGATTCCGGAAAGGAGAACGCGGTAAAGCCCGAAGTGCTCGACCAGCCTGCCCGCGTAGATTCCGGTGACGATCGCGATCGCGCCCGAGACCGCGAACGTCAAGCCGGTCGTGAGCGCGCCCAGACCGAGATGCGTCTGAAGGTAGAGGGTGAGAATGAACAGCATTCCGCCGTAGGAGCAGATCAGCAGGACGTTGACCAGGTTGGCCGCGCCGATGGCGGAGGTGCGGAAGATGGAGATCGGCACGAGGGCGCTGTCCTTCCGCGACTCCACCCAGACGAACAGGGCCACGGCAGGCACCGCGATCCCGGCGGAGAGCAGGATCGGAGCCGACAGCCAGCCGTACTTCTCCCCGTCGGTGAGGGCGAACACCAGCGCGACCATGCCCGTCGTCGCCAAGGCGACCCCGATGAGATCGAGATGGCGGGATGCGTGCGTATCCCGGCTCTCATCGAGATAGGCCCTCGCGAGCAGACCGGCGACCAGGACGACGGGCACGTTGATCAGGAAGACGGACCGCCAGCCGGCGTACTCGGTGAGAACGCCCCCGAGCACCATGCCGGAGACGAACCCCGCCGACAGCGCCGACCCGTAGATGCCGAGAGCGCGTTCGCGTTGCGCTCCTTCCGGGACGGCCGCCTGGAGCAACCCCAGACCCGCCGGGGCGATGAACGCGGCGGCGACCCCCTGCAAGGCGCGGCCCGCGATGAGAGCCGCCGGCGACCAGGCGAGGCCCGCAAGGAGCGAAGCGAGAACGAAGCCGGCCATGCTCCAGATGAACACCCGCTTTCTCCCGAACAGATCGGCGATCCTTCCCCCGAGGAGGAGGAAGCCGCAGAAAGCGAGGGGATAGGCGGAAAGAACCCAGGCGATGCCGCCTCCGGTGAATTCCATGCCCTCGCGAATGCTCGGGGCGGCGACGTTGATGATCGAATAGTCAAGGGCGACCAGGAACTGGGTGCCGCAGATGACGGTGAGCTGCCAGAACTGCCGGGACTGGAATCTGCTCTCCACCCTTCCAGTCGCGTGCGACGATGCTTGGCTCATTTCACATCCCTTTCGCGGGAGTCGGGTCGAGGAACATCCGGTGAAGGTGCGTCACCGCGTCGAGTACGTCGTGCTCGGCGCAGGTGATGGAGATCCTCCGGGCATGGACGGTCATGTCCCGCACCGCGACGCCATGGGCCTTGAGCGTGTCGAGAAGGAGCCCCACCTGGGGATGGCGGGTACGGAACCCGCGGCCCACCAACGACACCTTCCCCACGGGCCCGGACCAGCGGCACCCGGTGAAGGCGTCGCGCAGGTCGGCGAGCACCCCGTCGACCTGGTCCCGGTCGGCGGCGTGCACGACGAACCGCAGCGAACACGGGGTGTCGGCGAACCCGAGCAGGTCCACGTGCAGCAGCGGATCGGCCAGCGCGGCCGCGATCGCGGTCAGGGCGGCGGGGTCGACTCCGTCGAGCCGGCAGCGGAGCTGACCGGTGCGGTGGGCGACGCCGACGGCGGTGAACCGCTCGCCGTCGAGCGGCGCGGCCGAGCGCAGGCCGGTCACCCAGGTGCCGGCCGTCTCGGTCGTGCTGGATCGGACGTGAACGGGGACGCGATGGGTGCTGGCGTACTGCACGCTGGAGTGCGCGAGCACCGTGGCGCCGCCGGCGGCCAGCTCGGCCATGTCCTCGTAGGAGAGATGGTCCAGTTTGCGGGCGTCGGCGATGAGTCGCGGATCGGCGGTGAACACGCCCTCGACGTCGGTGAATATCTCGCACGCCTCGGCCCGCAGCGCCGCGGCCAGGGCCACGGCGGTGGTGTCGGAGCCGCCTCGGCTCAGCGTGGTGAGCTCGCCGCTGTCCGCGGCGATGCCCTGGAAACCGGTCACCACAGGGACATGGCCGGTCGCGACGCATTCGCGGATCCGCACCGGGTCGACGCTGACGATGCGTGCGCAGCCGTGCACTCCGTCGGTGATGATGCCGCCGTCGCGGGCGCTGAACGACCGGGCAGGCACGCCCAGTTCGTGCAGCGCCAGGGCGAGCGCGGCCGCGGAGGCCTGCTCACCGGTGCTGAGCAGGAGGTCCAGCTCCCGGGCGTGTGGCGTGGCCGTGAGGTTACGCGCCAGGTCGAGCATGGTGTCGGTGGCGCTGCCCATCGCGGAGACCACGGCGACCACGGACCCGTCCGCGGCGGCTATGCGCTTCGCCGCGTGACTGATCTTGCTCACGTCACCCAGTGATGTTCCGCCGTACTTCTGTATCACCAGGTCCATCGGTCTACTCCTGCGCCACGTCGTCTTCCGCAGGCTTCCCGGCCGCCGTCATCACGTCCCCCGGCTTTCGCGGCGCAGCTGGGGCGGCGTGCCGAGCCGCACCGATTCGGCCGCCGCCCGCCTGTAGTACAACTGCGCGTCGTTGTCGGACCGCATGCCCGCGGCACCGTGGATCTGCATGGTCCGCGTCGTGACGGTGCGGGCCAGATCCGAGGCCGCCGCGAGGTTGGCCGCCGCGTGCGCGGCCGCGTCGCGGTCGTGCACCAGCAGGCGCGTCGCGTCGATGTGCATCGACAGCTCGCTGAGCCGGAACGCCAGCCCCTGGAACTTGCCGATGGGCTGGCCGAACTGGCGGCGCGTCCTGGCGTGGTCGACGGCGTGATCGAGCGCCGCCTGGGCAAGGCCCACCAGGTACGCCGCCTGGCGCACCCGCGCGCCGGCCAGCGCCGCCTCCCACTCGGCGGCGGAGCCGGCCCAGGCGGCCACGGGCGTGCCCGCGAACTCGACCTCGTACGCCTCGCCGCGGCTCGTCTCCTCGTACCGCCGCATCGTGATCGACGGATGGCCCGCACGTACGAGCGCCAGGCGCAGCCCGGCGACGTCGTCGACGCCGCCCACGACGAAGTGGTCCACTTCCGCCGCGAACCCGACGAAGGCCCGTCGCGCGGAGATCGCCCCGTCCTGATCGGACCACGGCTCGGCCGCGACCGCCAGCGCCACCGGCGCCTGGCCGAGGTCGCCGTCCCGCAGCAGCTCCCGAGCGGTGAGGGTGTCGAGCAGCGGCCCCTGATACAGCACCGAGCCGAGCAGTTCGGCCAGCCGTACGGTGTCGGAGGCGCGGAGCGCGCCGAGCCCGACCAGCCCCTCCCACACCATCGCGCGGATCTCGCGACTGTCGTCGCCTCCGCCCTCAGCGCGCGGCCGATCGGCCATCCGCCGCACCAGCGGCGCCAGATCCTCGTCGAAGAAGTCGGCGATCGCCGTGGTCTCCACCGCGGTCATGACGGCAACCCCAATTTCGATGTCGCGACAAAGAACAGCATGATCTCCGAAGAACCCTGGGCGAGCGTGAGCCCCGGAGCCTCCCGGAGCGCGGCGTCGAAGACGCCCTCGGCGATCGCGTCGGGATCGCGTGCGTCCAGCAGCGCTCGCGGCCCGAGTAGCTCGACCGCCGCCACCGACACTTCCTTGGCCGTCTCCGACGTGTACCACTTGGCGGTCGCCGAGTGCACCTCGTCGGGCCGCCCGTCGTGCAGGTTGGCCACGCACCGCCAGGCCAGCAGCCGCGCCGCGCGTACCCGCGTCTCCAACTGCACCAGCCGCTGCTCGCACCCGGGCGGCGCGTGCTCGCGCAGCGCGGCCAGCGTGCGCTCCGCCTTGGCGGAGTGGTCCAGCCCGGTGCGCTCCAGCGGAAGCACCTTGCCGAGCACCTGCCACCCGTCGTCGACCTCGCCGAGCACGTCGTCGCGCCCGACCCGGATCCCGTCGAGCGTGACCAGGTCGAACCGCTCCTCGGACAGGTTCCACACCGGCTCGATGACCACGCCCATGCTCTGCAGCGGGACCAGGAACAGCGTGATCCCGAAGAAGTTCACCGGGCCGGTCGACGTGCGGGCCGCGCACAGCGCGAAATCGCTGTGCTGCGCCTTCATGTTGTAGATCTTCCGGCCGTACAGGCGCCAGCCGTCGCCGTCCGGCTCGGCGCGCGTGGCCAGCGACGCCAGGTCGGATCCGACCTCCGGCTCGCTGAACAGCACGTTGGCCGTGATCTCGCCGCGCGCGAGGCCCGGCAGGAGCCGTTCCTTCTGCTCCTGCGTGCCGAACAGGTGGATGGCCATCCCGACGATGTCGATGCCCAGGGAGTGCACGTTGTCGGGCACGCCGTGGCGGATCATCTCCTCGGTGAGGATCGCCTTCTCGACGATCGTGGCGTCCGCTCCGCCGTAACGCTCGGGCCAGTTGACCGCGAGCCAGCCGAGCTTGCCCAGCCGCTGGTGCACGTCGAGCAGTCCGCTCTCCTGTCCGTACGGCATCCGCCGGGACTGTGCGATCTCGGCGCGTACCGCGTCCTCGCACAGCAGCCTGCAGACCTCTTCCCGGAAGCCGTCCTGCTCCGGCGTGAAGGCCGGCATCATCGGACACTCACCTCGCTCAGTCTGTCGCGCATGGCTTCCGCCAGCGCTTCGATGTGTGGGGATTGCAGCATGGTGTAGTGGTCGCCCCGCACCACCTGGATCTCATCGGCGTAGGCCCGCCATCGGTCGAGCCGTCCTGGCTCCGAGTCCGCGGCGGACAGCAGCACCACCCGGCTGTCCACCCGCGACGGACGGAAGGCCAGGAGCGCGCGCACGTTCGCGGCGAACACCGGGAACCGCTCGGCCAGCTCGGCCTCGTCCGGCTCGGCGCCCATCGCCGCGACGTCGGCGGCGAACCACGCGCTCAGCTCGTCGTCGCCGGGACGGGATGGCGCGCCGTCCGGGATGGCGGTGTCGAGCACGAACGTCAGCGCGACATCGCCGTCCTGGCGCGCCATTTCGAGCGCCACCGCCCCGCCGACCGACCAGCCGCCCACGTGTAGCGGCCTGTCGGGCTGGACCTCGCGGACCGCGGCCAGATAGGTGGCCGCGAGGCCGGGCAGCCGCCGTTCCCCGATCGTGCCGCCGTGCAGGCCCGGATCCTCCAGCGCGTAGACGGGCCGGTCGTCGCCCAGCAGCGCGGCCAGCGCGGCGTAGGGCGCCACCGATCCGCCCGCCGCGTGCACGAGGAACAGCGGTGGCTTCGCGCCCGCGGGGCTGAGCGGCACCAGCGGGGACATCGTCCGCCCCTCCTGCGGGGCGGAAGCGAGGGCTTCCTCCCGTTTGTGCCGTAACCGTCGTTGCAGCAGCGCGTGTCGTTTCTCCTCCACCGTGGAGGGAGGCGGACCGGCCATCAGCCCGACTCCTTCAGCAGCCGATCGAGCTCGTCCTCGGGCAGGTCGGCGACCTGGGCCTCCAGCCGCGCCACCTCGTCCTCGCCCAGCAGCGCGCGCTGCGCATCGTCGATCTGGGCGGCGAACTGGCTGAGCAGCGGGTAGCTGAACAGCCGCCGCGGGTCGAGCGTCACCTGGAAGGTGTCGCGCACCCGCGAGATCATCTGCGTCACCTGCAGGGAGTTGCCGCCGAGGACGAAGAAGTTGTCCTGCGCTCCGATGCGGCCGGCGTCGAGGCTCAGCAGGCCCTGCCAGATCTCGGCCAGCCGGCGCTGCGTCTCGGTGGTCAGCTCGACCTGTCCCGCCTCGCCGTCGGGGCGAGGATCGGGCAACCGCGCGTGGTCCACCTTTCCGGTCGAGGTCAGCGGGAGCTGCTCCAGCTGTACGTAGTCGGTGGGCACCATGTGCAGGGGCAGCCGCCCGGCCAGGTGTTCGCGCAGCGCGTCCGGCTCGAACCCGCCGACCACGTACGCGGCCAGCCAGGCCGACGTCGTGCCCGCGTCGCGCACCGTCACGACGCACTGCTGCACGCCGTCGAAGCTCTCGATGGCGTGCTCGATCTCGCCGAGCTCCACGCGCAGCCCGCGCAGCTTCACCTGGCGGTCGACCCGGCCCAGGAACTCCAGATCGCCGTCGGCGTTCCAGCGCACCAGGTCGCCGGTGGCGTACATGCGCTCGCCCGGGGTGACGGCGAACGGGTCGGGCAGGAACTTCTCGGCGGTCTGGTCGGGCCGGCCGAGGTAGCCGATGGCCAGACCGGCGCCCGCCATGAACAGCTCCCCGGGAACGCCGACCGGCACGGGCCGCAGCCCCTTGTCCAGGACGTAGGCCCGCTGATTGGCCATCGCCCGGCCGATCGGCGGCGGCCCGTCCAGCGGCTCCGGCGGGCACAGGTAGTCCACGCACGTCACCGTGACCTCCGTCGGCCCGTATCCGTTGTGGAACTCGCGCCCCGGCTTGCGCCACCGGTTGACCAGATCGGGGCCGAACGGCTCCATACCGATGAAGCACACCCGCAGATCGTCCAGAGCGGACGGATCGAGCAGCCCCAGCACGGCCGGCGGGATGTCCACCATCGTCACCCGCTCGCGGGCCAGCAGCCGCTGCAACGCTTCGGGGTCGAGCAGTTCGGAGCGCGGCGCGCCGACGATGGTCCCGCCGGCGGTCAGCGTCGAGAACACGTCCGACACGCTCACGTCGAAGGCGGGGTTGGAGAACTGCAGGATCCGGTCGTCCGGCGTCACCGAGAACATCCGCCGGAAGGTGGTGCAGAAGTTCACCACCGCCCGGTGGGGGACCATGACCCCCTTGGGGGTGCCGGTCGAGCCCGAGGTGTAGATGACGTACGCCGTGTCCTCCCGCGCCACGTGCACCGAAGGCGGCGAAGCAGGCCGCCCGTCGAGCGCGTCCGTGTCCAGCAGGATCCGCCCCACGTCCGCGGGCACGCGGTCGGCGAGATCCGACGTCGTCACCACCGCCGCCACGTCGGCGTCGCCGAGCTGGTAGGCCAGCCGCTCCGGCGGATACTGCGGGTCGAGCGGCAGCCACGCCCCGCCCGCCTTGAGCACGCCGAGTTCGGCGGCCGGCAGATCGAAGCCGCGATCGAGCAGTACCCCGACCACGCGCCCGGGCGTCACCTTGAACTCCTCGACGAGCGCGTGCGCCAGCCGGCTGGACCGCTCGTCCAGCTGCGCGTAGGTCAGGTCCTCGTCCGCGAAACGCATCGCGACCGCGTCGGGCGTCTCGGTCACACGCGCCGCGAACAGCTCGTGCAGCAGGCGCTCGTCGTGCTCGCCGGGCGGGGGATTCCATTCGGTGAGTACGCGCAGATACTCGCTGCTGGGCATGATGTCCAGCGCGTCCACCCGGGCGTCCGGCCTGGACAGCGCGTCGGCCATGACCGTGGCGAAGTGTTCCACCAGCCGCTCGATGCGCTCGTGGTCGAACAGCTCGGAGGAGTATTCGATCCACACGCCCAAGCCGCCGTCCGGCAGGTCGTTGATCTGGAACGTGATGTCGAACCGGGTCGTCTCCGGCTGCGGGGTCAGCATCTCGACCTCTACGCCGGGCAGGCGCCAGCGCGCGATCATCGGCTCGGGCAGCAGCGTGAACAGGTGCGCGACCAGCGGATTCCGCCCCGGCAGCCGCTCCGGTTTGAGCTCCTCCACCAGGCGGCCGAACGGCACGTCCTGGTGGGCCATCGCCTCGAGGATGTTGTCGTTGGCGGCGTGCACCAGGTCGCGGAACACGGGGTTGCCCTCGAGATCGCCGCGGACCACCACCGTGTTGGCGAAGAACCCCATCATGGGTTCGATCTCCGAGCGCGTCCGCCCGGAAAGGACCGAGCCGAGCGCGATGTCCTGCTGGCCGGTGTAGCGGTTCACCAGGACCTGGTATCCGGCCATCGTCAGGGCGAGCAGGGAGACGCCCTCGGCCTTGGCCAGATTGCGGATCCCGCGTGCGAGGTCGTCGGGCAGGCGGGTCTCGTAGATACGGCCGGCGCCGGTGGGTGCCGACGGGCGCTGCCGGTCGGTACGCCACTCCAGCGGTTCCATCCCGTCCACTGCGGAGTGCCAGTAATCGATCTGCTTGGCCGGCTCCTCGCTGAGCAGCCAGAGTCGCTGCCACGCCGCGAAGTCGGCGGGCTGAAGGGCCAGCGGGGGGAACTCCGCGCCGCTCGGATCGGTGTAGCGGGCCGTCAGCTCCTCGGCGAACTGGCGCGAGGACCATCCGTCGATGACGATGTGATGCCAGACGATGGACAGCACGTGGTCCTCAGGGCCCAGGCGCAGCAGGGCGAACCGGTACGGCGGGCTGTTGCGCAGGTCGAACTCCTCGCGCACCTGCCCGTCGATCCAGTCCTGGACGGATTCCTCGGTCCCGTCGGTCACCGGCAGGTCCCACGTCTCGGGCGGTGGATCGACGGTCTGGAAGGGCACGCCGTGCTCGTCGCCGAACCGGGTGCGCAGGCTCTCGTGCCGCGCGACTATCCCGCGCAGCGCCTCGGAGAGGGCGGCCACGTCGAGCGGCCCGCGCACGCGCATCGCGAACGGCACGTTGTAGACCGGTGCGCCCGCGACCATCTGGTGCAGGAACCACAGGAACCGCTGCTGCTCGGCGATGGCCATCTTGCCCGTACGCGGGACGGCGACGATCCGCTCCCGCTCGGCCTTCTCCGCCACGCGCTGGCGGACCTTCATCTCCAGCAACGCGCGCCTGATGTCGGCGACGTTGCGTTCCTTCGGGGCAGACATGATCTCGGGTTCCTCCTTCACCGTCGCACGCTCAGCGGGCGCAGATCGGTCCACACCTGCGCGATGTGGGCCAGGCAATCGCTCTTGCCGCCCTCGGCTCCGGCCTCGCGCCAGCCGGTCGGAATCTCCCGGCCGGCGGGCCAGATCGAGTACTGGTCCTCGTGGTTGATCACCACGACGAATTTCTCTTCCATTCGCTTACCTTTCTTGAGGTACGAAGGCGGGAATGTCGGTCAGCTCGCTGAGGTAGCGATCGAGCGTCCTGAGCCCGTCCGCCGTCGGCCGCGCCAGCGAGACCGCGTGCCGGCTGAACCGCCGGGCGTCGAAGTGCCGGGAGCTGTCGGTGAACAGCTGGTCGAACTCGACCGGCGCCGCGTCACAGTCGCCGGCCGGAGGCGGCAGCAGCAGGCGCAGCCCGGCGAGCCTCTCGTCGGGCTCGGCGACGGCCTCCAGGCGATCGTGAAACTGCGCGTAGCCGACCCGGTCGAGCCCGCACCGGTCGGCGAGCACGCCGAACGCCTCGGCGAAGCGCAGCCTCGCCGGCCACAGCACGTGCATCGCGCCGTCGGGCACCTTGATGTCGCCGGTCGCGGCGCGTGCCACGAACTGGCCGACGACGTCCACCGGCGTCACGTCGGTCTCTGCTTCGGTCGGGAACACGCATCCGGTGCGCGCGCACGCGTACAACAGGTTGTGTGCCAGCGAATCCGGGTTGGCCACGCCTATCGCCTGGTGCGGCCAGATCTCGCCGAGGCGGTACACCACCGAGCTGACGCCCTGCCGGTGCGCGTCGGCGAGCAGGCTCTCCGCGACGTACTTCGATCTGTTGTAGCCGTCCGCGGCGACCTGGTCCGTCTCCGGGATCTGGTCCTCGGTGATGCGCGGGGCGGCCCTCCCGGCGGGCGGGAAGATGCTCAGGGTGGACAGGGCGTGCACGCGGGCGCCGCCTGAGGCAAGTTTGATGAGCTCCTGCACGCCCAGCACGTTGGCCGGGCGGTGGTCCAGATAGCCGGACAGGAAGTTCACCGCGCCCGCGGCGTTGACGACCCCGGACACGGCCGACGCGATCGCGTCGAATCGCCGCTGCGGCAGGCCGAGCAGCTCGCTGCCCAGGTCGCCGGGGACGACCTCGACGCGTCCGGTCTTGAGCGCCATGGGCAGTAGCTGCCAGGCGGAGGTCAGCCCGTACTGATCGAGGACCTCGGTCAGCCGCCGGGCACCGTCAGGGGGGTCGGAGCACCGCACCAGGCAGATCAGCTCGGCGTTGGAGTGCATCAGCAACTCGGCGAAGATGTGCGCCCCGACGAACCCGGTCGCGCCGGTGAGCAGCAGCGTCTGCGGCGGGCGCCACGCCAGGTCGTGCTTGATGTAGGCCAGTTCGGCGCTGTCGTCGTCGATGCCCTTGGTCAGCCGCGCCGCCTGCGCGCGCACGGTCGAGGCGACGAGCAGATCCCTGGGGCGCACCGGCCTGCCCAGCCGCCGGCTGACCGCGGCCGTGAGCCGGTAGGCGATCAGCGAGGTGCCCCCGTAGTCGGAGAACGGGACGACCACCGAGACCTGTTCTTGCTCGAGGACTTCGCGCCACGCCGAGCAGACCAGCTCCTCCATCGGGTTGGCCGGCGGCTCGACGTGCTCTTCCGGGTCCGCCTGCCACGCGGACCCGGCCACGATGAGCGCGGCCAGTGCCTTGCGGTCCGCTTTGCCGTTGCGGTTGAGTGGAAGCGCTTCCAGCACCACGACTTTATGAGGGACCTGCTCGGCCGGCAGCTTCTCCGCCGCGTACCCGCGAAGCTCCTCCGCGGACGGCGAGTCGTCCGGCGAGCGTGGCGTGACGCAGCAGACCAGAGTGGATCGGGGCGCCTCACCGAGCACGACCGCCACCGCGCTGCCCACGAGCGGATGCTCGGCCAGGGCCGAGGCGACGTCGCCGAGCTCCACCCGCACCCCGCCGAGCTTGACCTGCTCGTCGAGCCGGCCGATGAAGTACAGCAGCCCGTCCTCGCCGACCCGCGCCAGGTCACCTGTCCGGTAGAGCTTCTCGCCCGGGATCTGGGGGAACGGGTTGGCCACGAACACCCGCGCGGTGCGCTCGGGATCGTCGAGGTAGCCCGCGCCGATGCACTCACCGCCGAGGTACAGCTCGCCGGGCGTGTTCACGGGGACGGGCCTGAGGTCGTCGTCGAGCACGATCGCGGCGGTGTTGTCGATGGCGCGACCGAGAGGGATCCGGTCCACGTCGGCGTCCGTGACCTCGTGGAACACCGACCCGATCGAGCACTCCGTCGGCCCGAACGTGTTGGTGACCTTGAGCTCGGGCAGCAGCGCGCGCAGCCGGTGCACCACGCCGGGGCCGGCCGCCTCCCCGCCGATCAGCATGCGCCGCAGGCTCGACGTCGCCTCCCGCAGGTCCTCGCGCGCCTCCAGCAGCGACACGAACGCCGCGAGCACGGACGGCACGAAGTCGGTCATCGTGACGCCGTGGCGGCCGATGGTCATCGCGGTCTCCTCAAGGTCGAGGATCCCGTCGCGGTGCGGCAGCACGACCTGCCCGCCGGACACCAGCGGCCACAACACCTGCCACATCGAGGAGTCGAACGTGGACCGGCTGTTCTGCAGCGTCACGTGATCGGCGCCGTCACCGAACCGGCGCGACATCGTGGTCAACCTGTTGACCAGGCCGCGGTGGTGGTTGAGCGCGCATTTGGGCGTGCCGGTGGAGCCGGAGGTGTAGAACCCGTAAATCAGGTCTTCGGGTCGAGGTTCACGGCCGGCCGGCGGGGGTGTGCGGTCAGCCGGATCGTACGGCCGCTCCGCGCAGTCGACGATCACCGTCGGGAGGGACGGCTTCAGTTCGGCGACGATCTCCGCAGTCGACGGCGACGCCACGATGGCGGGCGGCGACAGCTCGGCCATGATCGCGTTGAGCCGGTCGATCGGCCAGGCCGGATCCAGCGGCACGAAGGCCGAGCCTGTTTTCAGCACCCCGAAGAGCGAGATCGGGAATTCGGGCCCGTCCGCGGCCAGCACGGGTATCAATTGCCGGGCCGGAACGCCGTTGCGGATCAGTCGATTGGCCGTGACGTCGGCCGCGGCATCGAGATCGGCATAGCTCATCGTGGTGTCCCGGTAGCGGACGGCAGGACGGTTCGGTGCGTTCTCTCTTTGCACGCGGAACAGGTCTAGGACCGTGCTTTGCCGGGGGAACGCATTCCGCGGTCCCAGGGATAAGTGAATGGCGGTCAGGGCTTGTTCGCTCAGGTGCGTCTGCTGATGGCGTGGCATCGTGCTCCCATAGTCGCGACCGGCAACAGATCCTCGGGTCAGGCAGATCGGTCACTATTCAGGTCTGTGAGTTTCAGGTAGCCAGGGCCGGGCCCTCGGAGGTTTTTCGGCGGCCGTTAACAGGTGGCTACGTATCACGCGAATTGCCAGATCCTGGCGAATGCGCGCTGATATGCCGTCGCATTACCGCGTCAGCGGCCTCGCCGGCATCGGCCGGCTGATCAGGCGTCGGAACCGGCCGGCTCGGCCGTGGCGACGCGCGCGGCGGTCCGCGGCCCGTACTGCACCGGCGCCGTCACGCCTTCCGGTGATGGCTCGGGAAAAGCGGCGGCTCCTCCGCGATCAGCGCGAGAACGTGCCGAAACATGGGGGATGAGCTGGGGAATCGTGAAGCTGAGTGAACACGCGTTCCTCCCTCCACCGGACGGGGGTAACCGGTATTTGGCAGCTAATGGGTTACTGCTCATACTGGAACACGTGGCGAGGATTCGCAACCCCGGGGCGCCGCCACGGCCGGCGCAACCCGCCGCGCAGGGTGTTATGGCCTGCGGAAATGAGAGATTGCCCGAGAGGCATACCCGGCCTTACCCGGGCCGGCGCCCGCCAATCCACGGAAGCGTTCTCCGCGACGGGCTGTGCAACTCGAAGGACATTCTTCGAGGACATATCCGCTGGCCGCATCGGTATGACAGGTCAATTTCTAGATCATTGACGTGCCGGGTGTGAATACGCGCGGTCCGTGGGTAGGGTCGGTGGCGGTCGGCGTATAGAGTGCCGACATCGCCCCCGTCCACCAGCGTAAGGGGAAGGCTGTGCGGCAGGCCAATGGCAACGCACGCGTCGGATTATTCCAATCGGGCGGACTTTCCGCCCTCGCCGTCGGAGTCTGGCTTCACGAACGGTCCACTCCGACGAGGCACTATATCGCCGACATTGGTCAATCGGAGCGCGCGGAGATGGACGCGCTTGCCTCTTCGCTGCGAAGATCCGGGGACGAAGTAGTCGTCATGGATCTACGATCATCGATCGCCGCCGTGGCGTCGGATCTGCTGCGGTACCGGGCCCGCCACGACGGCGGCTACTGGAACACGACCGGTGCGGCGCGCTTCGTGCTCGTCAGCGAGCTCGCGCCGCGGATGCGGGCCGACGGATGCCGGACGTTCACGCACGGCTGCGTCGGCGGGGGCAACGACCAGCGCCGCTTCGCGCGTTACGGCGCCCAGGTCGCACCGGAGCTGTCCCTCATCGAGCCGTGGACGAATCCGCAGGCGCTCGAACGGTTCCCCGATCGCGAGGCCATGCTCGCGGCCGTCGCCGAGCACGGGCTGCATCTCGACCCGGGCAGCGGCGCCGAGCGGTCCACCGATGCCAACCTCGCCGGCATCTCGCACGAGTCGGCCGAGCTGGAAGACCTGGAGACGCCGGTCACCCGGCTCCAGCCGCGGTGGAGCAACTGGCCCGGGCAGAGCCCGGCCGAGCCCGAGACCGTCACGGTCACCTTCCTCGACGGACGGGTCGCCGACGTCAACGGCAGCGGCCCCGACCCGGTCGAGTGGATGACGCTGGCCAACGAGATCGGCGCGCGGCACGGTATCTGGCTCCGCGACGTGGTCGAGCGGCGCATCATCGGCACGGTCTGCCGGGGCATCTACGAGGCGCCCGGCCTGGAGCTGCTCGAACGCGCGTGGACCCGCATCCTGCAGGCCAGCCTCGATGCGGCGGGCCGCGAACTCTACGATCGGCTGGCCGCCGTCCTGGGCGCCGCCATGTATGAGGCGCGCTGGCTCGAGCCCGCCGCGCATGCCGCGCGAGACGGGATCGACCGGCTCGTCGGCGAGGTCGGCGGCAGCGTGACCCTGTCCGTCCACCGGGGCCTCGTCCAGGTCGAGCGGATGAAGGCCGCCGGCCCCGTGGTGCAGCAGACGCGGTTCGGCTCGGGCGGCAACCGCTGGAGCTAGGAAGTCGCCGTTCAGGCGTGAAAGGAGGAAGTGATGCGTGAGCGTCGATTCGGCCGGTTGGGCTGGATGGTCGGCGACGTGGGTTACGGGATGTGGGGCATAGCCGGTGGCGAGGGCGGATGGACCGGCGCCGACGACGAGACCGGCGACACCGCGCTGGACGAAGCCGTGCGGCTCGGGTGCGACTACTTCGACACCGCGTGGATCTACGGCCGCGGACACAGCGAAAGGAAGCTCGGGCAGCTGGTCAAGCGGCACCCGGACCGCCGCCTCCACATCGCGACCAAGCCGCCGCCGAAGGATCGCACCTGGCCGTCCACCCGCGACTCCAAACTGTCCGAGGTGTACCCGCCGGACCATCTCTGGGAATACCTGCACCGCAGCCTCGAAGGGCTGGGCACGCCGTCCGTCGACCTGTTCCAGTTCCATGTCTGGGAGGACGACTGGGCGCACGACGCGGCCTGGCAGGACGCCGTCATCCAGATGAAGGAACGCGGGCTGATCAAAGGCGTCGGCATCAGCGTCAACCGATGGGAACCCTGGAACGTCCTGCGGACCCTGAACACCGGGCTGATCGACGCGGTGCAGGTCATCTACAACATCTTCGACCAGGCCCCCGAGGACGAACTGTTCCCGGCATGCCGCGAGCTGGACGTCGCGGTGATCGCACGGGTGCCCTTCGACGAAGGCACCCTCACCGGCACCCTCACCCGCCAGTCCCGCTGGCCCGAAGGCGACTGGCGCAACACTTACTTCGTACCCGAGAACCTCGTCGCGAGCGTGGAGCGCGCCGAGCGGCTGGCGCGGATCGTGCCCGAGGGCATGACCATGCCCGAACTCGCCCTGCGCTTCATCCTCCAGAACCCCGACGTCGCCACCGTGATCCCCGGCATGCGCAACCTCACGCACGTACGGACCAACATCGCCACCAGCGACGCCGAACCACTGAGCGAAGAGCTGATGGCGCAGTTGCGCGAACACCGCTGGGACCGCCGGCCCACGGCGTGGTCGCAATGAGCGCCGCGCCGAAGCCCATCCTGCTGTGGGCCGTGCCCCGATCGCGCTCCACCGCGTTCCTGCGCATCATGCTCGAGCGCGGCGATCTCGAGGTGGTCCACGAGCCGTTCTCGTATTTGCAGGTGGACGGTCACTTCGAGCTCACGGGCAGGCGCGTCACGTCGGCGATCGAGTTGCTCGACGCGATGCTCGAGGTCAACGCCAAGGGGCGCCGGGTGTTCGCCAAGGACACCTCCGACTACACGTACGCGCCGCTGCTCGAAGACGGGCGCCTGTTCAGCGACGTCATCAACACGTTCATGATCCGGGAGCCGCGGAGCGCGATAGCCTCGCACTACGCCATCAACCCCGAGGCCACCCAGGACGAGTACGGGTTCGAATACCTGCACGCCATCTTCGACGCCGTGCGGTCGGCCACCGGCGAGGTCCCCCTGGTGATCGACGGCGACGATCTCGTGGCCGATCCGGAGGCGACGGTCCGGGCATACTGCGAGCGGGTCGGGCTCGAGTTCATGCCCGAGGCGATGCGCTGGGACCCCGGTCGACAGGCGAACTGGCAGCGTACGGACCGGTGGCACGCGGAGGTGGCCGAGAGCAGCGGGCTGGTGGCCAAGGCGCCCGGGCGGCGCGAGACGCCCGACACCAACGAGCACCTGCGCCGCATCGCCGAGCACCACCAACCGTTCTACGACGCGCTCGCCCGCCACCGCCTCTGTCCCCGCCGATAGCGTCGTCCGGCGCGTGCCGGTGATCCGTTTGGCGGGTGGCGGCCGCACGCTGATCCTGGCCGACGCCTTCCCCGACGCCCTGGACCGGGCCGTCGCCGCCCTGCGCGCCGAAGGGTACGACGCCAAGGGGCACCTCACCGACGTCTCCGACGCCCGATCGGTGACCGAGCTCGCCGCCGCGGCGGCCGCCGGGGGACGCGTCGCCGCGGTCGTCCACACCGCCGGCGTCTCCGCGGCCACCTCGACGGTACAGAAGATCATGCAGGTGGACCTGGCCGGCACCGCGCACGTCATCGACGCGTTCGAGACGGTGACCACGAGGGGGACCTCGCTGGTCTGCGTGGCCAGCATGGCGGGCCACTACGCGAGCCTGAGCCACGAGGACGAGCGGGCCCTCGCCACCGCGCCCACCGGCGATCTGCTCTCGCTCGACGTGATCGCCACGGTGGGGGAGGACGCGACGGCCGCGTACATCCTCGCCAAACGCGGCAACCAGGTCCGCGCCCAGGCCGCGGCCCTGGCGTGGAACCGGCGCGGCGCCCGCGTCAACACGGTCAGCCCCGGGGTGATCTCCACCGCGATGGCCAGGTCCGAAGCGGAGTCCTCCTCCGGCCACCACATGATGGCGATGCTGGACGCCTGCGGCGCCGCCGAACCGGCACGCCCGCCGAGATCGCCGACGTGGTGGCCTTCCTGACCGGGCCGGGTGACGCTACGGTCCAGGTGGCGGGCCTCCTCGGGGGTCAGGAACTCGTCCGCTCGGCCGGGCCGCCGAGCTGAGCATGGGCGGCTGATCGGCTACGTCGCCGGTACTCGGTGGGTGTCAGCCCGACCAGCGCCCGGAAGCGGCGGGCGAAGTACGTCGGGTCGTCCCAGCCGACGGTGGCGCCGACCCGGGCGGTCGGCAGGGTCGAGTGTGCCAGCAACGTGGCGGCGCGCTCGGCCCGCAGCCGGGCCAGGAAGCCGAGCGGCGTCAGCCCGACGTACTGCCTGAACAGCCGTCCGAGATAGGCGGGATCCAGGTTGACCGACCGGGCCAGCTCGTCCAGCCGCCACGGATCGGCGGGCGCTGCCTCGAGCCGGGCGATGACGGCGGCGACGGCGGGATGGACGGTGGACTCGAGTGGCTGCCACTCGGGGTCGCGGCCGTCGGCCAGGACACCGAGCACGGTGACCAGCCGGCCCAGCACCCGGCCCGGCCGGCGCCGCTCGGCGGCGAGGTCCCGTTCGAGCAGGCCGATCTCCGCGATGGCCTCTTCGGCGGCGGCCGGATCGACGGTCGTGACCGCCACGCCGTGCGTGCCGGAGGCCACCGGGTCGGTCCACAGCATCCGGCGCAGCATCGGGATGTCGTACAGCGCCGCCAGTTCGCCCCGTAGCGCCTGGGCGGACAGGCAGCAGTTCGCGACGGTCAGGTCGGTGCAGTCGCGGAAGCCGTGCCACGCGCCGGGGCGGAGCACGACGACCTGCCCGCGCCGCAGCGGGTGCCCGCCCCGGCTGGTCATGTGCCGGCCGTGGCCGGTTCCGATCACGGCGATCTCGAGGAAGTCGTGCGCGTGCGGCTCGATGTCGGGGTTCAGGTGGTGGACACCCGCCAGGACCGGGCCTCCGGCGAACAGCGCGTGCTCGTGCAGCATGGCAGGCATGTCGGGATCGTACGACTAATCGCCGGGATCGGCCTAGCCCGTGGCGGCACGTCTCGACGAGGCTTGCGGTATCCCAACAGCAAGAAACCCTGGAGGTCAGCGATGGCAACGACCACGACCGAGCAGTTCGTCAGCGACGTCGGCGCCGATGGCCGGGTGCCGGACGAGCTGGTGGCGGCCTACCGCGAAAACGGTTTCGTCCGAGTACGGGGCGTGCTCGAGCCCGGCCAGGTCGAGCGCTTCCGGGCCGGCGCCGAGGCGTTCCTGGAGGCGCACCGCGCGGAGAGCCTGGAGAAGCAGGGCACCTTCAGCCAGCTCGTCAACGTCTGGCAACGCGACCAGACGCTGCGGGAGCTCACGTTCGACCCGCGGATCGGCCGGATCGCCGAACAGCTCGCCGGGTTCTCGCTGCGGCTCTGGCACGACCAGATGCTGGTCAAGGAGCCGCACAACAACGCCGCCACGGAGTTCCACCAGGATCGTCCGTACTGGCCGCACACGGGGGACCGGCTTCCGCTGTCGGCGTGGATAGCGCTGGTGGACGTTCCTCCGGAGCGGGGCTGCATGACCTTCCTGCCCGGCACCCAGGATCGCGACGGCCTGCGTCCGCAGGACCTCCACGAAGAGGAGGACCTGTTCGAGGCGGACCCGTCCCTGCGCTGGATCCCCCGCGTCACCGTGCCGCTCCGCGCGGGCGACTGCACCTTCCACAGCGGCTACACCGGCCACATGGCGCTGCCCAACCGTACCGACCAGGCCCGGCTCGCGCACGTCACCATCTACATGGACGAGGCGACCCGCTACAGCGGGGCCGGGCATGTCGTGACCGATCCTCTCGGACTCGCCGCGGGTGAGCGGCTGGACGGCGACGCCTTCCCCCGCCCCTGGGCCTAGCCGACCGGTCCCTTCGGACCGCCAGGAGAGGCAGCGGCCCTCCGCGACAATCGGGAGGGCCGCTGCTCCTGAGCCCGGGATTGCGCTTTGGTCGCCGGGCGTCACACTGGTCGTCATGATGCGATCTTGCGCGGTCATGGTCCTCATGGGACTGGTGGCCGGTACCGCACTGATCTCCTTCATCGTGTGGCCGGGCTGGGCGACGGTGCTGCCGTTCACCGTGATCATCGGTCTCGGCTGGCTCCTGCCGCCGATCTGGAAGTGGTGGCGGATACGCAAGCTCGCCGCCACGGCCGACTCCCTGCGCGCCCCGTCCCAGGCCGACCCCGAACGCTACCTGCCTCAGCTGGCCACCGCCCTGGACCAGCACGCCAGGGCCCTGCTCGGCGCGGGCCGGGTCGCACAGGCACTGAAGGCGAGCGCCGAACGGATCGGGCATCATCGCAGCCTGCTGGACGGCGCCCCCGACCGCCGCCGCGAGCGTCTCGACAGCTTCGCCGAGGCACTTGACGCACACCGGGGCATGCTCCAGCTGGCCGGACGGCCCCAGGAGGCCCTTGAGGTGAACGCCGAGGCCCTGCGGATCCGCAGGGAGGGCCTCGGCCAGTGGCGCGGGGGCCCCGACCACGAGCGTGACGTGGCCATGACCCTTGCCACCCGCGCAAGCCTGCTCAGCCTCGCCGCGCGGCACGACGAGGCCCTGGTGGCGAGCCAGGAGGCCCTGACGGCGTTACGTACGATCAGCGCGCGCGACGACCACCGCTACCTGCCCGCCCTGGCCGGCGTCCTGGACATCCGCGCCACCTGCGAGCTTGCCGCCGGTCGAGAGCAGGACGCACTCGCGGACGCGCAGGAGGCGGTCGAGTGCTGCGAGCGGCTGATCAACCTGTACCGCGGTGAGTATCTCCACCTCCTGGCACGCGTCAGCGGCACCCACGCGAAGATCCTTTGCCGGACGGATCCTGACGAAGCGATCTCCAGCAGTGGGCGGATGGTCCAGGTGACGCAGTCAGCGGCCAGGCAGGACGCCCTGGCCTACACCCCGGCGCTGCTCTCGGCGCTCACGGCACACGCGCTCGTGCTGAGCGCCGCCGGCCGGCCGCGCGACGGCCGCCGCATCGCGCGCAAGGCGCTTTCCCTGTCCCGCCGTGCGGTCCCAGAGCTGCTCGTCCAGACGCGCCAGCAGCTGGCCGGCCCTGGTGCAGCCATTCCTTGACACGGCGCCCAGTAGATAGAGGCCGGCGAGACAACGAGACGATCAACGTCGAGTCAGGCGGCGAGGGCGATCGATAGGGTCTCCCCGGCCGGCCGCCGGCGGAGCGGCGGCCCGACAGTCCTGGGACAGGAGCGCCAATGAGCTGGACCTACGCGGGGCACTACCGGAATCATCCGGACGGCGCCGAGTCTCCCACCGCCTTCGCCGGTCGCGCCGTCGTCGATTTCGGGGGCGACGAACCGGACGGCCCGCAGTCCGACGAGGCCGTGGCCTGGAGGATCAGCATCGGCCCCCAGGCGGATGACGATTCAGGCGAAGAATGGGAAGTGCTGGCCGAGTTCGAGGGCGATCGCACCCATCCGATCTTCCGGGCGGTTTTCGAGGGTTTCCTCGACACGGTGCCGCCCGCCTCCGTCGAGGCGCTGGTGGTCGGGCGCTGGGGGCCTGAGCTGGAGGAGGACGAGGCGCCGATCCAGATCCTGTGCGAGGCGGCCGAACGGTTGACCGGGCTGAGGGCCATGTTCGTCGGCGAGCAGGCCGGCCTCGACCAGTGGTACGACGCCCACGTGGAGGAGCTGCTCGCCGCATATCCGCGGCTTGAGACGCTACGGGTGCGCGGCGGCATGGGCGACAGCACCGGCCTTCGCCGTCCGCTCACGCATGCGTCACTGCGACATCTGGCGATCGAGTCCGGCGCCCTGTCCCGCGAAACGGTGGTCGCGATCGCGGAGTCGGACCTTCCGGCCCTGGAGCACCTTGAGCTGTGGCTGGGCGACGAGCTCCATGGCGGGCCGACGATCGCCGATCTCGCGCCGATCCTCTCGGGCGCGCGGTGGCCGCGGCTGCGGTGTCTGGGCCTGCGCAACGCCGAACTCGCGGATGAGACAGCCGCGGCGGTGGCGACGGCGCCGGTGGTGGCCAGGTTGGAGGTGCTGGACCTGTCGCTGGGCACGCTCAGTGACACCGGCGCGGAGGCGCTACTGACCGGTCAGCCGCTGACACACCTGCACAGACTCGACCTGCACCATCATTTCCTCTCCCCGACGGCGCAGACCCGCCTGATCAGTGAACTGCCCGGCATCGTCGACGTCTCCGACGGGCAGGGCGGCGACGCACCGCACCGGTACACAGCGGGCAACCGCCTATGAGATGGTGATCATCGGCCGCGCGGTCGCGGGCATGCCGTCTCACGTGGAGATGGGCTGGGGGCGCCTGCCCAGTCCGGGAGCGGTTCACATCGCCTTCTCCACTCCTGCGGCAGGTGAGCGTTCTCGGCAACCGCGACGATGCCGCCGACGATCGCGCAGGTGGTGTCGACGTCCCCGCCGGCCGCCGCGGTGGTCCACATGGCCGCTTCGAAGTCATGGCGTTCGCGAGCCGCCACCCAGAGGGTGAACGGGACCGTGTCGTGAGCGCTGACCTGTCGCCCGTTCCCGAGCATCCGGGCGGCGAGTACGGGGTCGCTGATGGTGAGGAGTTGCCGCGCCTCGGCGATACCGTCGTGGACCATGCTCGCGGGCACGTGCTCTCTGACCCGATCGAGGAAACGCCCGGCGGGGAGGCCGGGTTCGTTGACGGTCACGGCCGTGGCCACGGCAACGGCGATGGCGCCGGCCACCGCTTCCGGATGAGTGTGGGTGACCTGTGCCGACAGGACGGCCTGCCGGACCACCTGTGGCAGGTCGTCGGCGAACCAGCCGCCGAGCGGCGCCACACGCATCGCGGCACCGTTGCCCCACGAGCCCTTGCCGTCGAAGAGCTCCGCGGAAAGCGTCCGCCAGTCGCCTCCTTCGCGGACCAGCCGAAGCATCCGGTTCGTCGCCGGGCCGTATCCGCGGTCGAAGTCATGACGGTGGGCGAAGCTCGCGGCGAGCTTGTCCTGATCGATGGCGCCGTGATCGGCCAGGACGCGATAGACGGAGCACGCCATCTCGGTGTCATCCGTCCACTGCCACGGGCCGGGTGGAAGGAGGCGGTCCACTCCACGCCGGGGCTTCCCGGGTGGCGTACCTGCTGACCGGCATACCCGATGGGGGCCATCGGACGGTGGCCGGCCTGTCGTCGCACATTCGTCTGGCCGGGTGGCCGTCGTTCACCTTCCTCTACGTGTCGCCGCCCACGATGTCCGGGTGGGCGGAGCGAGGCATGCGCTCGCCTCATCAGGTGGAGGTGGAAAATCATGGCTTCAGCCGTTGTCGAGAGTGCTCAGCGCGTGCGCAGGCCCTGGTACCGGCAGCTGTACACGTGGGTGCTCGCCGGAATGGCCGCAGGCGTGATCGTCGGCCTGGTGGCACCTGGCTTCGCGACGTCGTTGGAGGTTCTGGGGGACACGTTCGTCGGGCTGTTGACGATGCTGCTGGGACCGATCGTCTTCTGCATGGTCGTCAGCGGTATCGCAGCCGTGAATCGGCTCCGGCACGTCGGCGCGATCGCGTTGCGTTCGATCGCGTACTTCGAGATCGTGACCACGCTGGCGCTGTTGCTCGGGCTCCTCGCCGTGAACCTGGTGCGCCCGGGTGACGGCCTGGCGGTGAACCCGGCTCAGCTTCAGCTCACCGACGAGGTGAGCGCACGGGTTGACGCGGCGTCAGAGATGTCGTGGATCGACTACGTGCTGCAGATCTTCCCAAAGAACATCGTGGCGAGCTTCGCCGAAGGCGCGATTCTTCAGATTCTGTTCTTCGCCGTTCTGTTCGGCGTCGCCCTGGCCGTCCTCGGCGATCGGGCTCGGCCCGTGGCCCGGGCGGTCGATCGGATCGGCGAGGTCCTGTTCACGATCGTGCGACTCGTTACGTATGTCGCCCCCGTCGGCGTGTTCGGCGCGATGGCGTACACCGTGGGCCACTTCGGGGTGGCGACCATCGGCGCGCTGCTGAAGCTGATCGGCACCTTCTACGGCACATCGATCGCGTTCGTGGTCGTCGTCCTCGGCGGCATCCTGCTGCTGGTACGGCTGAACCCGCTGCACACTTTCCGGTACTTCAAGGACGAGATCCTGCTGGCGCTGGGCGCGTCCTCCTCGGAAGCCGCGATCCCCGGTATCGTCGCCAAACTCACCCGCCTCGGCGTCGACAAGGGGACGGCGGGCATCACCGTCAGCGCGGGCTATTCGTTCAACCTCGACGGCACATGCATCTATCTCACGCTGACCAGCATGTTCATCGCCCAGGCGCTGGGGATCGACCTCGATCTCGGCCAGCAGCTGCTGCTCCTCGCGGTGATGTTGTTGTCGTCGAAGGGAACCGCGGGCGTGACCGGAGGCGGCTTCGTGATGCTGTCCACGACAGTGTCGGCGACGTCCGTCATCCCGGTCTCGGGTGTCATGCTCGTTTTCGGGATCGACCGATTCATGTCCGAGTGCCGCGCCGTCGTGAACTCGCTCGGCAACGCGGTGGCAGGTCTGGTGATCGCGCGCTGGCAAGGCGAGATCTCGTCGTCCGCCGCCAACGCCATCATGTCCGGGAAGTCCGCGCCTCCCGTCCCGCTGACATCCGAGCCGGAGAAGGTCAGCGGCCGATGACCGGCAAACTCAGCCTCCAACGGGTTCAGGTATTCGTGGCGATCGCCGATCACCGCGGTATCTCGGCGGCCGCGAGAGCGCTCGGCGTCGCGCAGTCGACCGTCTCGTCTCACCTTCAGCAGCTCGAAGGCGAGGTCGGTGCGGTGCTGGTCGACCGTTCCGCGCCGTCGCTCCGGCTCACCGAGGCCGGTGAGAAGCTCCTTGAGTACGGCCGTGGTCTGCTCGCCCTCGCGGACGAGGCGCTGGATCAGATCACGCGTGTACGACGGGCGCCGGTGGCCGGTGTCCTGGCCATCGGAGGCACGACCACTGCGACGGAGCGCCTGCTTCCACGGCTCCTGCGTTCCTTTCTGGACCGCTACCCGGACGTCGAGCTGGAACTCCACGTCGCGAACTCCTCGCTCATCACCCAGAAGGTGCTCTCCGGCGAGCTGCCTCTCGCGCTCGTCGCCGCTCAGAGCGAGCAGCCCTCTCTCAGCGCGACGGCAGCGGGAAGCGAGGAGCAGGTGGTCATCGTGGCCGGCGATCACCCGCTCGCCGGGCAGCGGGTGGAGCCGCACCTGTTGCGCGGCACCCGCATCCTGCTCCGAGAGGAGGGGTCCACCACGCGCCAGTACCAGGTGGACATGGCGCAGAGGTGGGGAATCCCACGCACCCATGCCGGCACGATCGCCGGCACGAGCGCGATCGTCGCCGCGGTGGCCCAGGGTCTCGGCCTGGCCTGCCTGCCCAGGGCCGTCGCCGAGGAGGCCCTGCTGCTCGGCCGGGTCGCCGAGGTCCATCTCGACCCGGTGCCTCCCGAACGCCCGATCCAGCTGATCAGGCTGGCGGCACGACCGCCGACGCTGGTCGAAGAGCTCTTCATCGAAAGCGTCCGTGAAGAAAGGACACCATGACCACCATCACCGTGAACGATCGCCCGTACACCGTCCCGGATCACCCCGTCGTCGTCATCACCGTCGACGGTGGTGACCCGCGATACTTCCGGGACGGGCTGAGCCGCGGCATCATGCCCCGTCTCCAGCGGATGCTCGACGACGGCGGCGTCTTCTCCGTCGGAGCGTCAGAGATGCCGAGCTTGACCAACCCGAACAACATCTCCATCGTCACCGGCGTTCCGCCTGCCATCCACGGCATCCCCGGGAACTACTGCCGGCTGCCCGACGGCTCACTGGAACTGCTCAATGATCCTCGATTTCTTCGCGCGCCGAGCATCCACGCCGAGTTCGCCGCCCGCGGGATCCCGACCCTGGCCGTCACGACCAAGGACAAGCTCCGGCGCCTGCTCGGAAACGGAGGCGTGCCGAGCGTCAGCGTCGAACGCGCACCAGGCGCCGCACTGCCCGAGTACGGGATCGACGACATCGAGGAGCTCGTCGGAACACCTGCTCCCGACGTCTACGACCCCTCCGCCAGCCACTACGCGATGCGCATCGGCCTCGCCGTGCTTCAGCGGGTTCCCGGGCTGCGCCTCATCTACGTCTCCCTCACGGACCGGGTCCAGCATGCTGCGGCACCCGGGGACGAACTCGCCGACCGGTTCTTCGTCGAGTTCGACGCCTTGCTCGGCGCGTACCTGGACGCCGGGTGCACGGTGGGGATCACCGCCGATCATGGAATGAACGCCAAGCACCACGATGCCGGCACCGCTCGGGTGCACTATCTCGGCGACCTCCTCACCGAAGCGGGCGTCCCGTTCGAGGAGATCGTGCTGCCCATCACCGACCCCTACCCCAAGCATCACGGGGCGCTCGGGGGCTTCGCCTGGCTGCATCTGGCTCCCGAGCATCGCGGGGCCGCTGTGCGTGCCCTCGCGGCACTGCCCGGTATCGAAGAGGTCTGGGAACGTGAGGACGCGGCGACGATCTACGAGCTTCCGGTGGACCGCATCGGCGACCTCGGTCTCGCGGCCGCGGCCGACACGGCGCTCGGCCGCCATGCGGTCGATCACGATCTCTCCCAGCTCCATGGAGGTCTCCGATCCCATGGCAGCAGGCACGAGCAGCTCGTTCCGCTGATCCTCAGCCGCCCCGTCAGGGGGCCGCTGGCGAAGCGGCTGCACGCCGGTGTGCTGAGGAATCGGGACATCCACGATCTGACGCTCAACAACACCGTGTAGACGGCACGGCCCATCTGAAGCCGGGGTGGGGCGACGCCGGCCGGAGGTGACGAATGCCACCGCGCCTCCATGGGTGCGGCCGCGCGAACCGGCCCTATCTTTGTACTGACTGGTCAGTATAAAGAATGGAGTCATGATGATCGTTGCGGAAGGGTTGGCGATCGAGGGGGTGTACCCGGAGGTCTCGCTGAAGGTCGGGGCCGGCACGCTCACGGTGGTCGCGGGTTCGGCGGGAAGCGGGCGGACGAGCCTCCTGCTGACGCTGGCCGGGCGGATGGAGCCCACCAAAGGCGCGCTGAACGTCGCCGGGCACGCCGGGCGCCGCGCCATCCGCAAAGCCGTGGCGTTGGCGCTGATCGACGGGGTGACGGATCTGGACCGGTCGCTGACGGTCGGGGAGCACCTGCGGGAGCGGCGGCGCCGGCCGTACCAGGAGATTCTTGAGCGGGTCGGGCTGGCGGGGCAGGAGCGAACGCTGGTGCGGGAGCTGGATCGCGAGCAACGCGTGCGGCTGGGCCTCGCGCTGGCGCTGCTGGACGAGCCCGAGGTGATCGTCGCCGACAACGTGGACGCGGGCCTGCCGGCCGACCGGCAGCAGGCGCTGTGGAACCTGCTGCGGAGCCTCGGCCGCACGGTGGTGGCCTCGTGCGTGACGCCGCCCGCCCACTACGACGAACTGGTGGAGCTGTCATGAAGGGCATGTTGCGGTCGCGGCTGACGAGAGCGGCGCTGGCGGCGGTGGTGGTGCTGCCGCTCCTGTACGCGGGCCTGTACCTGTGGTCGTTCTGGGACCCGCAGGGCAATCTGGACCGCGTGCCGGTCGCGCTGGTCGTCGAGGACCAGCCTGCCCGAGCCGCGGGCAAGACCCTGCACGCGGGCCGCGACCTGGCCGGCGAGCTGCGGAAGCGCGACGTCTTCGGCTGGCACGAGACCACCGCGAGGCAGGCGGCCGACGGGGTCGCGGACGGCACGTTCTACCTGTCGCTGACCGTGCCCGCCGACTTCAGCGCCAAGCTGGCCTCACCCGCCGACGACGCCGCCGCACCGAGCCCGGCGCGGCTCGGGCTGCGCGTGGACACGGGCCGCAGCTACATCATGGGCAGCATCTCGGACGCGGTGTTCAACGAGGTACGGGCGGCGGCCGAGCGCACGGCGATCCACGACTACTTCGACAACGTCTTCGTCTCGATCGGCGACATCCACGACAAGACGGCGGAGGCCGCCGAGGGCGCGGACAAGCTGCACGACGGCGTCGTGCGGCTCGGTGACGGCGTCTCCCGGCTCAGCGACGGCCTGGGCACGGCCGAGAACGGCGCCCGGCAGCTCTCCGCCGGCCTGAGCACCGCCAACACCGCCACGGGCAGGCTGCGTGACGGCTCGGCCCAGGTCACGCAGGGCCTCACGCAGGCGCAGCGGGCCATCGGGCAACTGCGCGACGGCCTGAACCAGCTCCACGAGAAAGGAACCGCTCCGCTCGGTTCCGGAGCGAAGGAGGCATACCAGCAGGTTCACGCTCAGACCCGCACGGTCAACCAGCTCGCCGACACGTACGTCCCCGTGCTGGACGAATGGGGCCCCAAGATCTCCAGAGCCGCCGAGGCGGTTGCCGACGCCGCCGACAAGGTCGCCGACGGCGGGTCGTCAACCGGCACAGCACAGTCGAGCGCGGCGGACACCCACGCGGGAAGCGCGGCCGACAGCGCCAGGGAGGCGAGCTCGCAGGCGCAGGCCGCGCTCGACCGCCTCGGCGCGGACGCAGACCCCGAGGTACGCGGCCTGCTGAGGAACGCGGCAGCCGCCGCGCGCCGGGCCGCCACTCAGGCGGACCAGGCCCAGGACGCCGCCCGGACGAGCGCCGGCAGCGTCGCGGGAACCCGGATCGACGGCGTCGCGGACCTGAGGAACCAGGCGCGGGAGCTGGCCGCGCAGGCTCGCAAGATCGCGGCTGTGGCACCTCAGCTCGGGTCCAAGCTGGACCAGGCCAGAAACCGGCTCAACGCCCTGGACACGGGCCTGGGCAAGCTGGCCGATGGCGCCGCGAAGGTGAACTCCGGCCTGGGCACGGCCGCCACCGGCGCGAACCGGCTCTACCAGGGTGCGACCAAGCTGACCGACGGTTCGCGCCAGGTCACGAACGGCATCGGACGCCTGGGCGGCGGGCTGGTCAGGCTGAGCGACGGCGCGAGCGAACTGAGCACCGGCGTGGACCGGCTCCACGACGGCGCGGGCCAGGCGGACAAGGGCGCGGCCAAGCTCGCCGCAGGATCGAAGGAGCTGGCAGGCGGGCTCGGCGACGGCGCCGCCCGGATCCCCGACTACGACGGCAAGCAGCGCGACGACCGCGCGGACGTGATGAGCGACCCGGTCCGGCTGGCCAAGACCGTCGACAACGAGGTGCCCAACTACGGCACCGGCTTCGCGCCGTTCTTCCTGCCGCTGGCGCTCTGGGTCGGTGCGATGATCGCGTACATGGTGCTGAAGCCGCTGAACCAGCGGCGGCTGGCGGGCACGACGGGCGCGGTGCGGATCGCGCTGGCGGGCTGGCTGCCGGCGGTGGTGCTCGGGGCGGCGCAGGTGGGCGTGCTGGTGGCGGTTCTGCGGCTCGGGCTCGGGCTGGAGGCCGCGAGCTGGGCCGGGCTCGCCGGGCTGCTGCTGCTCGCGACCGCCGCGTTCATGGCGGTCGTGCAGGCGGTGAACGCGCTGCTCGGCCCGCCCGGACGGGTGGTCGCGCTGGCGCTGCTGATGCTGCAGCTCACCTCGGCGGCCGGTACGTATCCCATCGAGACGTCGCCCGGGTTCTTCCAGACGATCTCGCCGTGGCTGCCGATGAGCTGGGTGGTGTCGGCGCTGCGCAGGCTGATCAGCGGTGGCGATCTCACCGTGGTGTGGCAGGCTTGCGGCGTGCTGTCGGCTTTCCTCGTACTCGGGCTCGCGCTCACCACGCTCGCCGTGGAGCGCGGCCGCATCTGGTCCGTCAAGCGCCTGCACCCGGAGCTGGCGCTGTGAGCGAGAGCACCGCCAGGCGCGGGAGCAGGCAGGACACCCGGAAGAAGGTGTTCAGGGCGGCTGTGGAGCTGATCGCCGAGCACGGGTACGCGGCCACCACGGTCGACGCCATCGCCGAGCGGGCCGGGGTGGCCAAGGGCACCGTGTTCTACAACTTCGGCAGCAAGGAGGGACTGTTCGAGGCGCTGCTGGAGCACTCGATCGACATGCTCGCCGAGGCGCTGGCCGGTTCCGACACCGGGGAGAGCGCGCTGGACGCGCTCGACTCGGTGGTGCTCGGCCAGCTCAGGTTCTTCGAGGAGCACGGGGCCTTCGCCCGGGTGCTGCTGGCCGAGATGTGGCGGACGGCGTGGCAGGAGGCGGTGGGGCGGCTGCGCCGGAGCGCGCTCGGCGTGTACGCGGACGTGCTGCGCAGGGCCGCCGCGAACGGCGAGGTCCGGGCCGACCTGGACGTGGAGACGGCGGCGACGGCCGTGTTCGGCATGGTGCTGACGGTCGCCATCGAGCGCCGCGCCCTGTATCCGGACCGGCCGCTGGAGCGCACTCACGCGACCCTGGTCGAGCTCCTCCACGGCCGCATCAAGTAGCCCCTGCCTGGCGAATACACCTGCGCCGAGTTCGCGGCCCCGGCCTCGCGAACGCCCCGAGGCGTGGACCGGTCGCTCAGGGATTCGGGCTTCCGGCGCGGGGCTGGTCGCTCAGGGATTCGAGCCTCTGGCGCGGGGCTGGTCGCTCAGGGATTCGAGCCTCTGGCGCGGGGCTGGTCGCTCAGGGATTCGAGCCTCTGGCGCGGGGCCGGCCGCTCAGAGATTCCGGTCCTCGGGGACTGCCGGCAAGGCCAGGGATATCCGCTACCGAGATGATCTGTCTTCCGCCGATGAAGCTCCCCGCGACGAACACTCCCGCGTCGTGGGCGTGACGCCCGCGGTGGCTGGCGGAGGCGTCTTCGATCAGCCACGGCGTCAGGTCGAGCTCGAACGCCCCGAGCGCGGTCGCCAGCACGCAGTTTTCCGTGGCGATCCCGCACAGGTAGATGTCCCGCCACCCGCGTCCGGCGATCAGCGCCGCTCCGCCGGCGTCGGCGAACAGGTTGTACCCCTTCTTGTCGATGACGGCCGTCGCCTGCCGCGCGTGCGCCCGCAGCTCGTCGACGATCTCGATCTGCGGCGGCTCCATGCATTCTGTCCAGCCGAGCAGCCGCTCGTACGGCGAGCCCGGATGGTTGACGTAGCGGGTGAACACCACGTCGTTCCCCGCCGACCGCCACCGGGCGACAAGGTCCGCGATGACGGGGACGATATGGGCAGAAACATCGCGAACGAAGTAGTTCTGCATGTCGATGACCACGAGCACGGACTCGCCGGAACGTACCGTCACGCCACTAGCTTCGGACGTGATGCCCCGGACGCGCCATCACCCGCGCGGCTCGACGGCAGTGTCGTACTCGCCGACCTTCATCGGGAGGCGGCCCGTCAGGCGCGGCGGATCGTGATGTCGCCGTCGTGGCTGCGGGCGCGGATCTCGACCGTCTCGTCGAACCCGTCCGGGCTCTCGCGGGCGTCGAGGGAGTTGAGCAGCCTGCCGTTGGCCGTGCTCACGTCGAGGAACGCCGCCGTGCCCTGCCGGATGCCGACCTCGAGGTCGCCGGTCGTGCTCGTCAGGACGACCGAGCCGCGCGCGACCTCGCCGATCCGCACGCTGCCGTGCACGTTCTTCGCCTCGACGCCGCCGTGAGCGCGCTCGACCTGCATGTCGCCGCTGGTGCCGATCAGCCGCAGCTCGCCCGTCACCTCGCCGATGTAGCACTCCCCGTCGTCGTTCCTGATCGACGCGGGGCCGTCCACCTCCTGGATCCTGATCTCGCCGGACGCGCTGGAGACCTCGGCCCGGCCGGTGGCGCGCTCGACGCCGATCTCGCCGCTGTCGCTGGTCAGCTGGATCGCGCCGGCCTCGTCGAGCCGGATGTCGCCGTGGTCCGTCTGCAGCCGGCAGTCTCCCAACCGGCCGGTGCAGTGGAACTCGCCCGACGTCGTCGAGCCCTGTACGTGCGAGCCCGACGGCAGCTCGATCGTCACGCGGACCGACTCCCCCCAGTCGCCGAACAGGCCGGCCAGGGCTGACAGGCCCCACCCCTGGCGCCGCGGGCCTGCTCCGGCGCCCGCATACCGGGACTGGGCGGGCTCCTGCTGGGCGCTTTTGACGACCAGCTTGCCGGCCGCGTAGCCGATCTGGACCGCGGCAGCCCCTCCTTCACCGTCGTCAGGCCGGGCGTCGACCACCGTGGTGGCGCGGTCGCTCGCGATGATCCTGACCTCGGCGCCGGGCAGGTCGATGCTGACCGAGATCGGCTCGGGTGTGTCGAATGTCGGCATGAAACCCTCCTCGTGGTTGCGTACGTCCGGGCCTCAGCCGACCCAGCCGGTGTAGCTGCGCCCGCTCGCCGAGCCGCGCCCCGCCGTCCGGCGGCCGCCGGGCTCCAACGTGGCCGCGACGGCACGCACCAGCCAGGTGTTGACCGACAGGCCCTCCCGGCGGGCGGCCTCCTCGACCTGCACCTTCAGGTGCTCAGGGAGCCGGAGGCTGAAGCGGGCCGTGCCGCCTTCCTGGATCTCCACGGGCTGGACGCCCGCGCCGGACGGCCCGCCGTCGTCATCGGGGGCATCCGGCGCGGGCGGGTGCTGCGCCGGGGATCGGGTCAGGACGAAGTCGGGATCGCCGCGGCGCAGGCGGACCTCCACCGAACCCGGCGCCAGCTCGCGCGTTATCTCGTCGGCGGCCGCCGACAGGACCTCCAGCAGGATCAGCCGGACGGATGACTCGAGAGGTGAGACAAGTCGCTCGGCGAGGGCGCGCGCGTCCTCGCCGCCTGCTTCCGCGGCGATCGCGAGGTCCCTGTGTAGCCTGTCGACGTACGGCTTGAGATCCATGGCGCCATTATGGCGCCAAAGTGACGCCAACGCCAGCGTCGCCGCGTCACGTCCGGCCGGGAGCGCTCCCGAGGGTGTCGCGCAGCCGGCTCTTCTGGATCTTGTTCGAGCCGGTGCGGGGCAGGTCGTCCACGATGTCGAGGTACACGGGGAGCTTGTACCTGGCCAGCCGCTCGGCCAGGAACGCCCGCAGTTCGCCGATGGTCAGACCGCGGCCGGGGACGGTGATCACGAATGCCCGGCCGACCTCTCCCCACGTGGCGTCCGGCACGCCGATCACCGCGACCTCGGCGACCGAGGGGTGCTCGTAGACGGCCGCCTCGACCTCGGCCGGGTAGACGTTCTCGCCGCCGGAGATGTACATGTCCTTGACCCGGTCGACGATGTGGAAGTGCCCTTCGGGGTCCACGTACGCGATGTCGCCGGAGTGGAACCACCGGCCCTCGGAGAAGGCCCGCGCGGTGGCGGCGGGGTCGTCCCAGTAGCCGGGGGTCACGTTCGGGCCCTGGATGATCACTTCGCCGGGTTCGCCGGGGGCGGTGTCGGTCAGGTCGGGGCGGACGCAGCGGACATTGGTGAAGAAGACCGGGACCCCGGCGGATCCGGCCTTGCGTTCGCTCTCGCCCGCCTCCAGGAACGTGGCGCCCGGCGCCGTCTCTGTGAGGCCGTAACCCTGGCAGAAGGTCAGGCCGCGTTCCTGATAGGTGTGGATCAGCGCGGGCGGGACCGCCGCGCCGCCCGCCATCAGGCAGCGTACGGACGACAGGTCGGCGTCCGCCCAGCGGGGCGACCGCGCGAGCGCGGCGAACATCGTGGTCACGCCGAACATCCAGGTGACGCTATGCCCGGCGATGAGGTCGAAGCAGGCGTCCACGCTCCAGGACGGCATGATGACCGAGCATCCGCCCTTGAGGAACGTGGGCAGCAGGCACTGGTTGAGCGCCGCCACGTGGAACAGCGGCGCGCTGACCAGCGTCACCTCGTCGGCGGCGACGTCCACCCCGACCAGGAGGTTATAGCAGTTCCAGATCAGGTTGCCGTGGGTCAGCGTGGCGCCCTTGGGGCGGCCCGTGGTGCCGGAGGTGTACAGGACGCAGGCCGCGTCGTCGAGGCCGACCGGCACGTCGATGGGCGCGGGGTCACCGGCGGCGAGCCACTCCTCGTAGTCCGGCCCCAGGGCCACCACCGTGCGTACGGCCTGCCCGAAGGCGTGCTCGGGGGCGTGGACGAGCACGGTCGCCCCGCTGTGGGCCAGCAGGTGGTCGATCTCCGGCGCGGCGAGCCGGAAGTTCAGCGGCACGAAGATGCCGCCGAGCATGTGCGTGGCGAACATCGTCTCCACGAACGCCGGATGGTTCTGCCCCAGGTAGGCCACCCGGTCCCCTTTGCGCACCCCGGCCGCGCGCAACTGCCCGGCCAGCCGGGTGGTGCGGTCGAACACCTCCGCGTACGTCGTCGCGCGGTCACGGAAGACGAAGGCGGTGCGGTCCGGCGACATCGCGGCCCGCCTGGCCGGCCACCCGCCGAGCCCTGCGTTCAACACCGTCCCGTCACCTCTCAGGCGTAGTGGCGGTAGACGGCACGGGCGACGCAGGCGGGCTTGCCGACGCCGTCGATCTCGACCGCGAAGTCGCAGAGCATCTGCACGCCGTCGCCGGGCACGTCCTCGACCTCGGCGACCTTCGCGGCCAGGCGGACCTTGGCGCCCACGCGCACCGGGGCGGGGAAGCGAACCTTCTCCAGCCCGTAGTTGATGCTCATCTTCACGCCCTGGATGCCGAGCACCTCGTTGAACAGCGGGATGACCAGGGCCAGGGTGAGATAGCCGTGGGCGATGGTGCCGCCGAAGGGGCCGTCCGCGGCCCGCCGGGTGTCCACGTGGATCCATTGGTGGTCGTTCGTGGCGTCCGCGAAGGTGTTCACGCGCTCCTGGGTGATCTCCAGCCAGGAGCTGTGGCCCAGGTCGCGGCCGGCCAGGGCCTTGATCTCCGCGAGTCCGTCAACCGTGATCATGAGGTCTCCTTGTCGAGGCCGAGCAGGCGGGCGGCGTTGTCCTTGAGGATCTTGGGGCGGACCTCGGGCTTGATGTCGAGCTTGGCGAAGTCGGCCAGCCAGCGGTCCGGGGTGATGATGGGGTAGTCGGAGCCGAAGAGCACCTTGTCCTTGAGCAGGCTGTTGGCGTACCGGACGAGCTGGGGCGGGAAGTACTTCGGCGACCATCCGGACAGGTCGATGTGGACGTACGGCTTGTGCGTGGCGACGGCGAGCGCCTCGTCCTGCCAGGGGAACGACGGGTGCGCCAGGATGACGCGCAGCTCGGGGAAGTCCACGGCCACGTCGTCGACCAGCATCGGGTTGGAGTACTTGAGCCGGATGCCGCCCCCGCCGGGCACTCCCGCGCCGATGCCGGTCTGCCCGGTGTGGAAGAGGGCGGGCACGCCCAGCTCCTCGATGACCTCGTACAGGGGGTAGGCCATCGGGTCGTTCGGGGCGAACCCCTGGATGCTGGGGTGGAATTTGAAGCCGCGCACCCCGTGCCGCTCCACCAGGCGGCGGGCCTCCCGCGCCCCCGCCCTGCCCTTGTGCGGGTCGACGCTGGCGAAGGGGATCAGCACGTCGGCGTGTTCGGCGCAGCTCTCGGCGATCTCCTCGTTGGCGATGCGCGGGTGGCCGGTGGCGTGCTCGGCGTCCACGGTGAACACCACCGCGGCCATCTTCCGTTCCCGGTAGTAGGCCGCCATCTGGGGGACGGCAGGGCGCTCGTGCGAGCCGAAGTACTGCTCGGACGCGCCGAACAGCACCGGGCTCAGCGAGCCGTGGCCGTCCTTGGAGATCTCGGCATGGGTGTGGACGTCGATCGCGACCAGTTCGTCGAGGTTCACCGTCCGGCTCCCTTGGGGGCGGGGATGCCGTAGGTCTCGGGTTCCGCGCCGACGCCCGTGTGCCACTGCCCGGCGATGGCCTCGGCGCTCCAGCCGCCGTCGGCGTACGCCACCGCCTTCTCCTTCGGGTGCGCCCACAGGGCCAGCCGGTCCCCGCCGACGCCGATCGCCTGTCCGGTGACGCCCTTGGAGTCGTCCGAGGCCAGGTACGTGATCAGCCCGGTCACGTCCTCCACCGTGCCCAGCCCCTCGTCCCTGCGCAGCCAGCCGGGCAGCGGCTCCCCGGTGCGGTCGGACTCCTCTATGACCGGTGCGAACGCCGGGATGGTCTTGGTCATCTCGGTGGCCGCGACCGGGATCACCGCGTTGACCGTGATGTCGGCCTTGGCCAGCTCCATCGCCCAGGTCCGGGCCATCGCGACGATGCCGGCCTTGGCCGCGGCGTAGTTGGTCTGGCCGAAGTTGCCGCGCTGGCCGGCCGGCGAGCCGACGAGGATCAGCCGCCCGCCCGTCCCCTGCTCGCGCATCCGCACCGCCGCCGCGCGGGCGCACGTGAACGTGCCCCGCAGGTGCACGTTCACGACGTCGTCGAAGTCCTCGTCGGACATCTTCCACAGCACCCGGTCGCGCAGGATGCCCGCGTTCGTGATCAGCACGTCGAGGCGGCCGAGCTCCCGTACGCTCGCCCCGATCAGGTGGTCGGCCGCCGCCGTACCGCCTACCGCGGCGGCCACGCCGACGGCCCGGCCGCCCGCCGCGGTGATCTTCGCCACCGCGGCGTCCACCGCCTCCTGATCGACGTCGTTCACCACCACCGCGGCGCCCGCCGCGGCAAGGGCCACGGCATAGGCCAGGCCGAGGCCGCGCCCGCTACCGGTGACGATCGCCACTTTGCCGGTCAGATCCATGTGGGACACCTCTCAGAACGTGATCACGGGGTCGATCGCCTTGCCCTGCGCGGCGCGATCGACGTCGTCGAACGGGTAGCGGCCGGCCGGCTTCCACACCGGCAACCGACCAGCTTCTGCACCGGCGGTCGGCTGGCTTCTGCACCGGCAACCGGTCGGTTTCCGCACCGGCGGCTGACCGGCTTCCGTACCGGCGGTCGGTCGACTTCCGTGCCCGCGGTTGGCCGGCTTCCGCACGGGCGGCCAGTCGGCTTCCGCACCGGCAGTCGGCCGACACGGACGAGCGGGACCAGGGCGGGAATCGCGGCCCGCGTCTCGGCCGCACCGGGCGTCGGGGAAAGCCGGCCCGCGCCGAGGATTCGGAAGAGCCAGCCGGCACCCAGGACTTGGGGGAGCCATCCGGCGCCCAGGACTCGGGGGAGCCGGCCGGCGCCGAGGGTCAGGCCGGTCACGCGCCCGCCCCCGGCAGCATGGCGTCCACATCGGGGGCCGGCTCGGTACCGGACCTCACGCGCCTGCCCCGGCAGCGTGGCGTCGAGGTCGAGGACCGGCTCGGTGCCGACGACGGTGCGCCGACCAGGACGAACGTGCCCCGGGCAGCCGTCACGGTCTCGTCCGCCACGGCCACGGCGGCGGCCACTTGACCGGTGGACGGGTCCATCACGGTGGCCCCGCCGCTCTTGGCCGCGTCGACGCCAGTCATATCCGCCACGGCCACGGCCGCCCCTGGCCTTCCTCGGGCTCGGGCTCGGGCTCGGGTTCGCTCATGGTCGCGCTTCTCCCTCACGGATACCGCCCGTGGCAGGGCCGCGGAGTGGCCCCGGCCACACGACGGAAAGCCCGGGTACGCCGCGGACAAGCCGCCTTCAATTGACAGGAAACCTGTCGATGGGCAGTCTTGTTGCCAACAGGTTTCCTGTCAATGGCCTAGCCTGGATCTCCCCGACGACGACTCAGGAGCAGGTGATGACCGCAACGGCGGAACAGCAGGCGGGAACGGCCGCGGACAAGGCACCGCCGTCGCTGCTCTACATGGTCAAACAGGTGGAGCTCGTCGTCCGCGCACGCCTCGACGACCTGGTGCGGCCGACCGGCATCACGGTGACGCAGTACACCGCGCTCACCGTGCTGGAGCGGCACGACGGGCTGTCGGCCGCGCAGCTGGCCCGCGACTCGTTCGTCACCGCCCAGTCCGTGGCCGACCTGGTGCGCGCCCTGGAGGAACGCGGGCTCATCCGGCGCGAGCGCAACCCGGCCAACCGCCGCGAGCTGCACATCCTCCTCACCGACGCGGGGCGTGAACTCCTGGCCCGCCTCGCCGAGCCCGTACGCGAGCTCGAGGAGCTCATGATCGCCGACCTGTCCGCGCGCCAGGTCGGCCAGCTCCGCCACGCCCTCTCCAAGGCGTGGCGGGCCCTTTTGTGAAGCTCTTCGACGACGGTCTCCGACGGCGATGGCGTCAACCGTAGGTCTGACCTGAAACCCAGACCTCAGGTGGACGCGGTGGGACGCGTCCCTCCTCAACAATGGCCGGGTGACGTTGGGCATGTCCTTCCCGGAGATCGTCGTGGTGCTGGCCGCCGCGCTGCTGGTGCTCGCTCGCCGGCTCCCGTCGTCCCGTGCCCGCCGGCCGGTCACGATGGGCGCGGCGGCGGTTGTGCTGCTTTCCGCGACGGCGCTGGTCCTGGCCGGGGTGCGCTGGCAGTTCGTGCCGGTTCTCGCGGGCGCGGCCATCCTGCTGTCGTTCAGTCTTCCCGTGCTGCTGGGCCGAGCCGCGTGGCGGGCTCCGTGGTGGCTGGCGTTGCCGGGCTGGGCGGCGTGCGCCGGCCTCCTCGCCGCGGGTCCAGTGGCGGCGTGGGCGTTTCCGGTGCCCGATTTCCCCGAGCCGTCGGGCAGGTTCCCGGTCGGCACCCTCGTGCTGCAGTGGACCGATTCGGCGCGTCCGGAGCCCGCGACCCCCGACCCGGATGACCGGCGCACGGTGGTCGTCCAGTTCTGGTACCCGGCGCAGGGGAGCGCCACGGGCACCGCGCGGTCTGTGTATCTCGGCCGTACGGAGCGGGAGGCGCGCGTCGTCTCCGGTGCCGCGGCGGACTACCTCGGGGCGCCCGGCTTCCTGCTCGACGGCGCCTCGACCGCCCGCACCCGCTCGGTGCCGGGTGCCGCCGTGGCCAGGGCGGGAGGACGGTTCCCCGTGGTGCTGTTCTCGCCGGGGCTCGGGGGAGTGCGTACCCAGAACACCGCGTGGGCGGAGGAGCTGGCCAGTCTCGGCTATGTCGTGGTGGCCCTCGACCACCCGTACGACTCCGCCGCCGTCGTCCTCGCCGACGGCCGGACGGTCCGCACCCGGGTCGCCGCGACCGGCGACGAGCGCGAGGACGAGCGGCGGGCGGCCGGCTGGACGGCGGTGCGCGCCGCCGACCTCAGCTTCGTCCTGACCCAGCTGGGCCGCCTCGACCGAGGTGAGATCGCGGGCCCGGCGACCGGCAGCTTCGACCGAGGTGAGATCGCGGGCCCGTTGACCGGCAGCTTCGACCGAGGTGAGATCGCGGGCCCGTTGACCGGTCGCCTCGACACCGCTCGGGCCGCGGTGACCGGCCACTCGATCGGCGGAGCCGCCGCGTTGCTGGCGGCCCGTCAGGACTCCCGATTCGTGGCGGTCATCGACCTGGACGGCGCTCCCCACGACCCCGAGCCGCGGCCCTTCCGCCAACCGGTGCTCGCGCTCACCCACCCGGTGGACCCGGCGGACAACCCGACCTATATTCCCCGCCTCACGCAGGTGCTCGACCTCAGCACCGCCACGAGCTACCGGCTTACCGTCCCGGGGACGGCGCACCTGACCTTCACAGACGCGCCGCTCTACCTTCCGCCCGTGCCCGCACTGGCAGGGTCGCTGGGCCGCACAGCCGGGCTGCGCCTCACAACCGCTACCAGCGCCGCGTTCCTCGACGCGACCTTACGCGGCAAACCGGGCGATCTCACCGCGCAGCTGTCACCGTACGGCGACCTCACCGTCCACCACGCGGACAGCAAGGTACGATCCGGCGGATGAACGGGCAGCGCTGGACCGACTACCTCTACGAGCGGCACCCGCCGGTCCAGCTGCACGTGTGGGCACGCGAGCTGGCCTACTTCCGCTTCTGCCGCGCGTACGGCGGGCACGCCAACGACGGCGACCAGCTGCTGGCCGGGCTGCGCATCGAGACGCAGGACGACCTCGTGCGGACGCTGTCCGCGCTCGGCGTGCCCGTGACGTGGCTCGGCCCCGGCGACCCGCGGCCGGTCCCCGGCGTCGCCTACACCGCGGCCGAGTTCGCCCGATTCCCGGTCGCCATGCCGCTCTTTCCTGGGATCGGGCAGCCGGGGCACGTGGAGATCGCCGGACAACGCGCCCACGTCTGGTCGAACGGGGATCGGCTGGACGTCAGCGTGGCCGACACTGCCGATCCCTACAGCGTCACCGAGGCCGCGGTCGCTTCGGCCAAAGCGATCGAGACGCTGCTGGCTCCGATCGCGGACCAGGTCGTGGACCCGCCGCAGGACGACAGGAACTGCGTATGCCCCCGCTACTACCCGGACCTCTGGCCCGATCGGCAAGGCTGACGCAACGCCGAGACGCGCCCCGATGCCGGACCGGTCAACTGGCGATCAGGGTCGCGCCGGTGAGTCGGTCGGCTGGCGGTGCGGGTCGCGGTCGGGTGGTGGTGGGGGTGGTGCTGTCGGGCCCGGTCGGCTGGCGGTGTGGGTCGTGCTGTCGGGCCCGGTCGGGTGGTGGTGCAGGT